>CAXYKR010000164.1:0-33802 GCA_964277815.1 uncultured Mucilaginibacter sp.
TAGACACCTCGATGTTCAAGACCTCCAACTCGTTTGCCGTGGGTGCGCTGCTGATTTGCGGTATCCTGGTTGCACTTTACACTTTGCTTTGGTAAGCAAACTTCTTTATACATAAACAAAAGCGCGGGTGTTACTACGATACCGGCGCTTTTGCATTTGGGGTAGTAAGATGTAATATCATAAGGAAAGTATGTTTTCCTGTTTAAAGCCCCACCTTTACCGCCATCTCCATACTTCCTGTTTTCAAGTATCTAAGGCTATCACACAATTTTTCCCGTATTTATTCATTTTTATTCACTATATCTAAAACATTAATAAATTGTTATATTGGCCTAACAATAAATGGATATCCACAGATTATCTGACGGCGACTTGGTTTTAGCGCTCCAGCGGGGCGAAGAGTTTGCTATTACAGAAATCTACCACAGATATTGGCGCAAGCTGCTGGCCATTGCTTACAACCATACGCAAGACAAGGTAGCGGCCGAAGAAATAGTGCAGGAAGTGCTGATTAAACTTTGGGATAAGCGCGGACAGGTGCAAATTGAATCATTGCCAGCCTACCTGGCTACAGCTACCAAGTTTTCGGTATTAACGGCTATCCAGCGGCAAAAGCGCAGAAGCGATATTGCTATGGCCGTTTACGGGCAAAAGCTGCACGATTTTGACGATGAAAAAATTTACACTCGTTTTTTACAAGAGTATATTAATGGTGTAGTTGAAATGCTACCCGAAAAATGCCGCCTGGTATTTAAATATAGTCGCGAGCAAGGCAAATCACTCTCCCAAATTGCTTTGCAAATGAATATTGCCGAAAAAACGGCCGAAGCTCATCTTACTAAAGCCTTAAAAGTCATTCGTCTTTCTTTACGGAGTATTGGAATGATGATTTTAATGGTTTTCTTGCATAGTCGTTAGAAATATTAGTCTAATTGTTTTGTTTTATCAATAAAACAGACGATTGTGTTGGTATTTCGGCGGTTGTTATCCACATTAAAGCTGGTTAATAAATATTTTTTAAAAAAAGTTCAAAAGGACTAAGGGTAATTGCCCTAATTATGTAACTATCATTTAAACGCGTTGATTTTTGCATGAAAGAAGAACAGTTACTTGCGCTGATTGAAAAATATCTTGACGGCAGTGCGACCGAACAGGAGAAGCAGCAGCTCGACCAATGGTACCGGGAGCAGAATGAGCGGGAAGCTATCTGGCATACAAACTCGGCTGACGAGGAACAGGCTTTAGAACAGCGTATGCTATTGCATATCTATCAGCATATCAAAACCGACGAAACCCCGGTAAAAAAACTCTGGCACCGTAACGTCTATCGTTATGCGGCCGCCGTGTTTTTAGGCGCTTTTCTCTGCGCCGGTTATTTCTTTTTCACAAAAAAACAGTACGCACGTTTTGAACAACCTATAGCCGTGGTGGCACCCACAGTGCTTTCCGAAAATCGTTTCGTAGAGCTGCCCGATAGCAGCACTGTAGTTTTACACTCCGGCAGTTCCATACGGTATGCCATGAACGGTAGCGTACGCGAAGTGCATTTGAAAGGAGAGGCTTTTTTTGACGTGAAGCATATGTCTGCAAATCCTTTTGTGATTTACACCGGTAACATCAAAACCACGGTTCTGGGTACGGCTTTCAATATTAAAGCTAACCCGGGTGAGCAGGTGGTGGTATCGGTAAGCAGGGGCAAGGTAAGCGTGTCTGACGCTAAGCAGCGTGTGCTGGCCACCTTGCTGCCTAACCAGCAATTGGTTTACAACGCTGACAACAAAAAGGTTTCGCAAGAGAAGATTGAAGCGTTAAGCGCCGTTACCTGGGCTAAGAGCGATATGCAATTTGAGGATATGCCTTTTAAACAACTGGCAGAGCGCCTGAGTCGACGCTATGACGTGAGCGTAAGCTTTAAAAACAAAGATTTAGAAAAGTGTCTGATTACCGGGTTGTTTGATGGCACTGAAACCTTAACTCAGGTGTTTCAATTTTTATCTAAAACCGCAGGAGCAACTTATACTATAAAAGATAAAGCCGTAATTATTGACGGTAGTGGCTGTAATTAATAAAAATCGAATTATAAATTAAATCCCAACCTCTAATTAATAATTGTATGAAATATTATTACCCAGCCTGATTAAGCAGTATAAAAGTGATGGTATGCAGGATGTATATCTTACAAAAAAAACTCCCCGGCCTTGGACAGCAATGAGGAGTTTAATTAAAAAACTTATTTGACTCATTTTTTAACTTATACAAATAATGCAAAAAGATACTGCTTTTGCAATGGGAAATCTCTGTTCCTATTTTAAGAAGTTTTTACGAATCAACTGGCTGTTTTTCATGAAATTAAGCGTTTGTTGCGGAGCTATATTAATCATTAGTTCCTCGTTGTTTGCCGCTACATTAACCAATGCACAAAGCCTGCAAGCTACCAGGGTGCAACTACAGGTCAATCATCAATCGCTCAAAGCTGCGCTGCGTAAATTACAGGCGCAATCAGACTTCCGTATTTTTTATCCGTCGGTAAGGGTGAATGCTGTAAAACAAGTAAATATCGACGCGCAGTCGCGCAGCGTAGCCGAAACTCTGGCTATTCTGCTGGAAGGCACTGGCCTGGGTTACCAGCAGGATGGTAGCCGGGTCATTATTACACCGCTCAAAGATATTCCGTCACCCACAGTTACCAGTGATGCACCTGCGTTTGTTCGGGAGTCAGCCCAGGCAACGAGAGTAACCGGTACGGTTAAAGATGAGCACAACCAGCCCATGCCGGGTGTAACCGTGCGTACCAAAGAGCGTAACCCGGTTACTGCTATTACTAATGCAGACGGCTATTTTAATTTGGAGGTACCCGACGGGCAGAGTGTATTGGTTTTCTCGTTCATTGGTTATCAAACCCGTGAGGTAACCGTAAAAAGTTCTGCGCCGTTAGAAGTACGGTTACAACCTGCTGCCGGTTCTATAGAGGAGGTGCAGGTAATTGGTTATAGCACCACTACGCGTCGCAATAATACCGGCTCGGTAAGCTCACTTACCTCCAAGGACATTGAAAACCAGCCAGTGGCTAATCCTTTGGCTGCGTTGCAGGGCCGCCTGCCTGGCTTTCAGCTTACACAAAATAACGGTTTACCAGGCAGTGGTTTCAGGGTGCAAATCAGGGGTATAGGCTCTTTTAATAGTGGTACTCTGCCATTATACTTGATTGACGGTGTGCCGTTTACTTTATTTAACGGAAGCGTACCGGCAACAGACGGTTTAAATGCTTACGGCATTAGTGGTGCTAACGGAGGTGAGATTAGTCCGTTGAGCATGATTAATCCGGATGATATTGAGCGCATCGATGTTTTAAAAGATGCAGATGCAACCGCTATTTACGGTTCTAAAGGCGCCAATGGCGTAGTATTAATTACTACTAAAAAAGGCAAAGCGGGTAACACTAAATTTAATGTAAACTTTTACCAGGGCGCAGGCAAAATAGGGCATTTTATTGACATGCTCAGCACGCCTGATTACCTGGCCATGCGCCGGGCAGCATTCGCGGCTTCGGGTGTTACACCAACAACCGCGAACGCACCCGATTTGCTGGTTTGGGATCAGAATAATACAACCAACTGGCAAAAAGAATTGGTTGGCGGTACGGCGCATACAACCAACGCCGATATTTCCATCTCTGGAGGCAGTGCGCAAAACACCTTCTTATTTAGTTCAAATTATCGCCGTGAGGGTACAGTTTTTCCGGGTAGCTATGGCGCCAATACTTTCTCTAACCGATTAAACGCAGGCCATAAAAGTGCGGATCAAAAATTTGGCATTGACCTAAGCGTAAATTATGGCTACGTATCAAATAACCTGATTAGTACCGACCTTTCTCAGTTATACAATCTGCCTCCTAACTTACCGCTGTATAACGCCGATGGAAGTTTGTACTGGAACCCATCATTTACCAATCCGATGGCGTATTTGCTGAGGCCAACATCAAACATTACAACCAATTTGATAGGTAATTTAAACACTTACTACCAGTTGCTTCCTGGCCTGCGCGCTAAGGCCAATATAGGTTACACTGCCACCGGCATCAAGCAAACGTTGCAAACGCCGTTAACTTCTTTAAATCCGGCAAGCATTAACCTTTCGGCACCTACCAACAGGTTGCAGTATGCTAATAATACCATCAACAATTACATCATCGAGCCGCAGCTGGAATACCTGCGTGAGGTGTGGGGCGGTAATATTCAGGCTTTAGTGGGTGGTACCATTCAGCGTACTATTGCCGATGGTATTAATTTATTGGGTATCGGTTTTAGCAGCGATGCTTTAATTGGTAATATCAATAATGCGGCAGCAATTACTAATAATGGCAGTAATAACTCTGATTACAAATACGCTGCGATATTTGGTCGTTTAAACTACAATTGGGGAGGCAAATATTTGCTGGATGCCACTTACCGTAGAGATGGCTCGTCAAGGTTCGGCCTTAACAACAGGTTTGGTAACTTTTGGGCGGTGGGAGCCGGCTGGATTTTTACTCAGGAATCTTGGATGAAAAACGTTTCGTGGTTGAGCTTCGGAAAATTGCGTGGCAGTTATGGTTTAACCGGAAACGACCAGATTCAAAATTATCAGTATAACCCGTACTTTAACACTACCGGTTCGGCTAACAGTTATCAAGGTCAGTCTATTGTTTACCCTTCAAACGTTCCAAATGCCGACCTGCATTGGGAAACCAACAAAAAGTTGGATTTAGCAGTTGAATTGGGCTTTTTAAAAGACCGCATTTATGTTAAGGCAGATTATTTCCGCAACCGGTCGTCAGACCAGTTAGTAAGCGTGATTTTACCTACACAAGCGGGTTTTAACAGTTATACCACAAACTTCCCTGCCGTTTTGCAAAATCAGGGCTTCGAGTTTGAGCTTAACTCAACCAACGTACAAACTAAATCGTTCCGTTGGAGCACTAATATCAACTTGACTATTCTTCGCAATAAGATTCTCCAAATTAATAACCCGGCGCAGCTGTTTAACTCATCAAGCTATATTGTTGGTCAGCCGATAAACTTAATCCAATTGTATAAGTTTACCGGTATAAATCCGGCAACAGGCGTACCTACTTACCAGGATTTAAATGGTGATGGCGCCATTACTTTTGGCGGCGACAGGGCTCCGGCACCACTGGGCCATCCGTATTACGGTGGTATCAATAATAGTTTCAACTATCATGGTTTCGAACTGAATGTGTTTTTCCAGTTTAACCATCGCATGGGCTACATTAACAACAGTTCGTCTATTCCGTACGGTTCGGGCATGACTAATCAAAACGTTACTGCGCTGCAACGCTGGATGAAACCGGGCGATAATGCACAATATCCGGGCGCAACTACTGTCGGCACTACGCCTTATTTCAACTACAACTCGTCTGACGCCAATTGGGGAGATGCTTCTTTCATCAAACTAAGAACAGTTAGCCTCAGCTATAATTTGCCAAAAGCCTGGATTAGAACCATAGGGTTTTCTAATTTGAATGTATTTGCACGCGGCGAGAACTTGCGTACGTGGGCTAAACAGAAATACACTTACGACCCTGAAACTGCTGTGTCAGGAGCCGCTCCGGGATTGGGAACCGGCCAGTTTATTGCCATGCCCCAATTGCGTACAATGGTTTTAGGTCTTAACTGCTCATTCTAAAAAATTGGATTCACATGAAAAATATTTATAAGAAAATAAAGTTTTTAGCCACAGGCGTGGTGCTTCCGGCTATTGTTTTTACTACCGGTTGCAAAAAATTGGTTGAACTGGATGCGCCCCAAAATAAGATAGAAGCAAGCACGGCCTACCAAACCGATGCTACCGCTACAGCTGCAGTACTGGCCCTATATAACTACGGCATATTTGGCAGCATGACGCCCTTGCAGCAAGGCATCACTTTTTACGGTGGCATTAGTAGCGACGAGTTACATTACAACCTGACTACAACACCGGAGATTACAGAAATTGAAAATAACCAAATTTCTATTGGCAGCAGTACCAACGCCACTTTTTGGGGATATGCTTTCTCCGAGTTGCTGGTAGCAAATAGTGCTATTGCGGGTATTACTAAATCAACCACCTTGTCGCCAGCCGTGAAATCGCAATTGTTGGGCGAGGCCAAGTTTTTCAGGGCCTGGGTTAACTTTTATTTAGTTAACTATTACGGAGGCGTGCCTTTGGTGAGAGAAGACCCTTTAACCAACGCTTATCTGCCACGGGCTTCGGCTGATGCCGTTTGGACATCTATTATTGCCGATTTACGTGATGCTCAAGGCCTGCTGCCGGCAACTTATGTAGGCACTTTAAGAAGTAGGGTAAACCAGTTAGCGGCTACTGCCTTATTAGCAAGGGTTTACCTATACCGTAAAGATTATGCGAATGCAGAAGCGCAGGCTACACAAGTTATCAATTCTGGCACTTATAGTTTAGTCACCACGCCTAACGTGTTTATCAATACCAGTAACGAAACGATTTTGCAGTTTGCCACATTTTATGGCTTCTCGAGTTTTGTGCAGTCTTATCGTACATCTCCAACGGCCACTCCAGGCACATTGCCTTCCTATACACTCACCAGTAACATTGCCAATAGCTTTGAAGCCGGCGACAACCGCAAAACCAATTGGGTCGACTCTGCCACCAGCAGTTCAAAATTTTACCGCATCGACAAATACAAAGTTTATACGGCAGCTACTGCCGGAGCGGGCAACGAGTTTAACGTTGTATTACGCCTGGCCGAGCAGTATCTAATCAGGGCAGAGGCACGTGCGCTAACTGGCAATTTATCAGGCGCGGCAGCCGATATTAATATCATACGTAACCGTGCCGGCTTGGGCAATTTGACAGCCACTAATAGCGCCTCGGCAACAGCATTAACAAGTGCCATAGCGCAAGAACGTAAAGTGGAACTTTTTGGCGAGTATGGGCATCGGTGGTTCGATTTACTTAGAACCGGTCAGGCAAGTGCTGTTTTGAGCAGACTAAAACCAAACACCTGGAACGCTACCCGGTCGGTATTATTTCCTATTCCAGACCAGCAGCGGCAATTAAACACTTCGCTCACCCAAAACCCTGGTTATTAGTCATATCATTAAATTAAATAAATAACGTTCATTAGTAATTAAACAACTATGAAAAATTATATCACCAAACTCGGTATGCTGGCTGCATTTGCAGCAGGTGGCTATGGTGCTCATGCGCAAACAGCTCCGGCAGATACTACCGCAAAGATGCTTAACCGTTTGGTTGCTTCAACCAACGCTGCAGATAAGGCAACGCTGAATGCCAAACTGGTCTCGTTGGGCGCCAGCAACCGAGAGCAGGATTTGATATTAGCCGAGCAATTTTATTACCGGTTAAAAAATACCAAAGCTACAGATTCGTTGTATGCTGAGCAGCTAAAGCGTTTCCCTGATGGTATTGCTGCTCGCAACAATGCTGAAAAAGCGGTATACAATGCCAAAACAGGTGCTGCAAAAGAAGCTGCCTATTATCAGTGGATTAAAGATTTTCCGCCTCAAAAGTTTGTTACCGGCTCAATTGAGGACGGTGTAGTTCATGATTACGCTGCTTCGGCTATTGCAATGCAGTATGCAGAAGAAAAAAATACGGCTAAAGCAATTGAGTTTATCAATAAACTGCAGGCTGATTTTTGGAAGGGTAACGCGTACAGTGGTTTGGCTGGTGTTTTTCGCAAAAATGGCGACTTAGCTAATGCCGAAATTTATGCCCGCAAGGCTATGGAAAATGCTTTTTCATACATGGATGGCAAAAAAGGCGATAGCGGTGCTGCTAAATTTTCGGCTTCGGGCTATCCGAGCTTAACCAGCACGTACGCAGATATTTTATATGAGCGGAAAAAATATGCCGAAGCCTTAAAGTATTCTGAGATTGCGTTTAAAAATTCGACTACGCTTAACCCGCGCCTTAACTATCGCTATGCACAGATACTGATGGGCCTTAACCGTAACCAGGAAGCTTATGATAAACTGGAGCCGGTAATAAAATCGGGCAGGTCTACGCCCGAGATGGTAGCGGTATTTAAAACCCTGTATCGTAAAGTAAAAGGAAGCGACGCCGGGTTTGATACCTATGCAGCAGCTATCCGCAAAAGCTATCTTGAAAATCTGAGCAAAACGCTTACCCGCGACATGGTAAAAGAGCAGGCCCCCAATTTCACGTTGAGTGACGTGAACGGCAAGCAGGTATCATTGCAGGAACTGAGAGGCAAAGTGGTGGTGCTCGATTTTTGGGCAACCTGGTGCGGTCCGTGTAAAGCTTCGTTCCCGGCAATGCAAATGGCTGTAAATAAGTATCAAAGCGACCCAAATGTGAAATTCCTGTTTATCCATACCTGGGAACGTGGGACGGAAACGCCTACCAAAGATGCAGCCGACTACATCAAAAGCAAAAAATACACTTTTGATGTGCTGATGGATTTAAAAGATGCACAAACTAAAGAGAATAAGGTAGTAAGTAGTTATAAAGTAAATGGTATACCCGCCAAGTTTGTGATTGATGCTCAGGGTAATATCCGCTTTAAGCTTACTGGTTTTGACGGCAGCGACGAAGCAGCGGTTGACGAAATTTCAATGATGATTGATATGGCCAAAGCCAATTCATAACTCGAACAACGTAGCACAACACATAAGATGATTGTCCCGGACAATCAGTATAGAAGCCGGTTAGGTATAGTTGTTTTAAACTATGCCTGATCGGCTTTTTTTATTGGAATCCGCCTGTAAGATTACTGTGCCCTCGGTTACTTAAATGTACAATCTTCTATTGCACATGTGGCCGCGTTTTTTCTGACAAATGGTGTTTTGTTGATTGGAGTTTGCCAAAAATTAAAGCATAAAATATTTCTCATAAGGAAAATAGAATATTTAACCATATCATTTTGATAAGATTTGCTAAAACGTTTTGCTAATAAGTTTGATTTTAGGGTAGTTCGCTGTTTGGAAATATTTCGACTCCATTAACAAATTCTCAAAACAGATAGCTAAAAAAGTTGATGTATTAGAATATTTATAAAATAAACTCCAAAAAATGAATTTTGGTCATATTTTGACTCAAACTACTCTTAAATTCACCTACCAGTAGAAATGCACCCCCTAAAAGTATAAAATTACCCCCCTTGCATTGAGAAGTATTATAATAGATTCGCTTATCTGACGAAACATGCCACGCGAAATTTTGTGCACCTACACACAATTCCACTTCCAAAAAGCAGTTTTCGTGAATTAATTAATTATTAACTTATGATGAAAGTTTTACTTAGACCCGCACTTTTGTGCGCGTGTGTACTCTCAACTTTTAGCCTTGCTGCCGCTCCTCCCGGCAAACGGCCCTACGTTTCACCAAAGCGTATGGTAAAGTATGACGAGCTCAATTATCGCGGAACCATCCTCGATGATCAGAACAACCCGGTCGTTAACGCTTCAGTTCGTTTGTCGCGTAAACAACTAACAACGCAAACCAACCGATTAGGAATGTTTGACCTTACTGCTAACAACGGAGACACGATTATTGTTAGCGCTGCCGGATTCAAAACCACCAATTATGTTTTGGGTGCCGAAGTGCAGTTTGTGTTAACCTTAGATGCGGATAATAACAATTTGCCACTGACCAAATCTTCTGTTGTTCAGTATCCCTACAACCAGGTTCCGGCTAAAGAAAGTCTGGCATCTACAGGCGCTGTCTACAACAATGATTTAATGAAATCACCGGTTACCAGTTTCAGAAACGCGGTAACAGGCCGGTTGGCGGGTTTGTACACCTTGCAAACTTCTGGATTACCCGGTGCAGACAATGCCGATCTAACATTGAGAGGGCAAAGTCCTGTTTATATTATTGATGGTGTGGTTACAGGCATTACCACTTTCGATTTGGAAGAAATTGAGTCAGTAACGGTGTTGAAAGATGCGGTTGCAACTGCCATGCTGGGTATACGCGGCGGGCGAGGTGCAGTGGTTATTACTACCAAAAAAGGCAGTGCCAAAAAGCAACAATTATCCTTCACCGTTCAATCAGCTATTCAGCAACCGCTGCAATGGTTAAAGCCTTTAGACGCTTTTAACTACGCAACACTAAGAAATGAAGCATTGCGTAACGACGGCGTGCCTGCTTCTTCGGGTTTGTATTATTCGCAAACAGCATTGGATGCTTACCGTAACAATAGCGATCCAATTAACTATCCAAATGTCGATTACCGCAGGGCAATCACCAATAATACCGCAAACTTTAACCGTTACACCTTTAGCGCTACCGGTGGTAATAAGTCGGCAAGATATTTTGTTGTTGCAGAACACGTTAACCAAGGCGGTTTTTTTAAGACCGATGATGCGAACACGTACAATACCAACAATAATTATAAAAGCTACATTGTAAGGTCAAACGTTGATTTGAATATCACTAACAAACTTACCGGTGGTATTTATTTATTGGGTCGCATTCAAAACACTAACGAGCCGGGTGCTACTAACAACACCATTATTTCTAATCTGTTAAACTTGCCTGCCAATTCTTATCCTTTGCGTAATGCTGATAATTCTTTTGGCGGTTCGCAACTGTATCAAAACAATATCCTGGCACAAACAATCAATTCAGGTTACCGCCAGCATTATTTCAGGGATATACTGGTAAACTTGTACTTAAAGCAGAGCCTTGACGATTTTGTTAAAGGATTATGGATTAAAGGCAGAGTTGCTTATACGTCATCTCTTACTGAAGACATTGATCGTAGTAAATCTTTTGCTGTGTTTCAGCAAGGTGCTTCAGCTTATACGCAGTATGGTACAAACGGTACCCAAAACAACGGTAATGGTATATCTGCCCAGGGCCGGATGGATTATGAAGAGTTTTCGGTAGGGTATGACCGCAGCTTTGACAAGCACAACCTGAGCATGCTGGTTTTAGCTAACCGCGATAACTCTACTAATGCTACTAGTCCGCAAGATCTACCTTATACTATTTTAGGAACTTCAGGTCGTTTTGGTTATAACTATGATGGCAAATATCTGGCCGAAGCAACTTTTGGCTGGAACGGTGTTAATCGTTTTCCTTCGGATGGCAAAACCAAGTTAAACTTTTTCCCTGCTGTTGGCTTAGGCTGGAATATCAATAAGGAAAGCTTTTTCGAATCGGTTAAGGCGTTTAATAATCTGAAACTGTATGCTTCATATGGTTTGAATGGTTGGGACAACTCGGGCTACTTTATTTATTATCCAAGATACCAGGATAGTGCTTCTCCTTACTTCGGCACAGGAGCCGGCCAGGTTACTGCGCTTACCGAAGGTACGTTGGCTAACAGCAATATAACTTACGAAAAAGTTAAAAAGTTCAATTTAGGCTTAACAGGTACTTTATTAAACAACCGCCTTTCTTTTACCGCCGAATATTTTAACAACGAATACTATGACCTCGTACAACAAAGAGGTTACAACTCAACTTTGTTAGGTAACCTTTATCCTAACGAAAACATAGGCCGTAATCGTTACTCTGGTTACGAAGGACAGTTGAGCTGGCAGCAACGCATCAAAGAGTTCCAGTACTTTATTTCAGTAAATGCATCATCAGTAGCAAGCAAAATATTGTACATGGATGAGGTGACTCAGCCTTACGGCTATATGTATCGTACAGGTAAGCCTGTTGGGCAGCAATATGGTTATGTGGCTGATGGCCTATTCCAGTCGCAAGCCGAAGTAAACAGCAGCCCTGCCTTCGCAGGTTACCGTGCACAACCGGGCGATATCAAATACAAAGATTTAAATGGCGACGGTGTTATCAATCAACTTGATGTAACAACCATTGGCTCAACTAAACCCTTGTTTTTCTACGGTATATCATTAGGTGCCGGTTGGAAAGGCTTTGACGTGAGCGCTTTGTTTCAAGGTGTGCAAAACCGTAATGTTTATTTAAGTGGTAATAGCTACTGGGCATTCCAAAACAATGGCACTGGCCAGGCTTACGAGCAAAACCTTAACCGCTGGACGCCACAAAATGCAGCCAACGCAACTTATCCTCGCTTAAGCTATGGCGCTAATCCTAACAACGATGCGGTGTCATCTTTCTGGGTACGCAGCGGAGACTATTTTCGGTTGAAAAACGTGGAGATTGGCTACACTATTCCGAGCACGGTAGTTGGTAAAATAGGAGTAAGCTCAGCAAGGGTGTTTGCTAACGGTTACAACCTGTTTACCAAAAGCTCATCTCAATTAGACGGCTTATCGCCCGAGTCTTATGCAGGCGGCTTTCCGGTATTGCGCCTTTACAATTTTGGCGTTAACGTAAAATTTTAAGGATCTGACAGTATGAAAAAGAATTTTTACTTTATAATATCACTGGGTTTATTTTCGATGCTCGGCACGTCGTGCAGTAAATATGAAGAGCAACCTAAAGACTGGTTTACCAAAGACCTGGCTTTTGATCCGCTGGATCAGAACGGTATTACAACCGGCTACGTTTTAAATAATATTTACAGTTACATACCTAACGGCTTTAACCGTATCAACGGCGACTTTTTAGATGCCGCAACGGATGATGCAGTACCATCGGCCTTTAACAAACAAATTGAATATTTTACCCGTGGTACGGTTACAGCGGCCAATAACCCCGAAGAGGCACCGGGTAATAGTACTGATGCTAATAACTTAACCATTTGGGGTAACTGTTATTATGGTATCCGCCGCGCCAACCTGTTTTTAGCTAATGTTGGCCAAACACCGATTGCAGCGCAAACCAAACAATATTGGATAACCGAAGCCCGTTTTTTACGCGCTTATTTTTACTGGGAGCTATTAAAGCGTTATGGTGGAGTGCCTTTGTTAGGTGACACCGTTTACGGTTTAAATGACGACATTAAACTGCCTCGCAACACATTTGCCGAAACTGTAAATTACATTGTGAGCGAGTGTACTGCGATTAAAGATAACATGCGTCCGGATCCGGTGTCTACCTCAGATTTCGGGCGTGCATCAAAAGGTGCGGCAGTAGCTTTAAAATTGCGGGTATTATTGTATGCGGCCAGCCCGCTGTACAACGGTGGCGGTTTCGAATCAGACCCTGTTAAAAAAGCCTTAACCGGTTATCCATCTGCTGATCCTTCACGCTGGCAGGCGGTAGTTAATGCCTACACAGAATTTAGGGCATTAGGTTATTATGGTTTGGTTGCAGCGGGCACTGCTCCTGCAGGTTTCATTTCGGTGTTTACGACCAAAATGTCAAGCGAAATCATCTTCTCCAAACAAAGCTCAAACAATATTGATTTGGAGAACAGCCAGTCGCCGGTTGGTTATATTGCGTCAAACACCCGTAGCCAGGGTCTAACCAGTCCAACGCAGAACCTGGTTGATGCTTTCCCAATGGCTAATGGCCTGAGCATTACCGACCCGGCTTCAGGGTATAGCGCTTCTGCTCCTTATACCAACCGCGACCCGCGTTTGTCGGCAACAGTATTTTACAATGGTTTACCGTGGCTAAGCCGTCCGGTACAAACTTATGAGGGTGGCTTGGATAAGCCTAATAACCCAGGTTTAGCGCCCATTCAAACCCGCACCGGATATTACCTCCGCAAGTTTTTGGGCAGTTTTGCAACCAACAATGCTTATTCTAACATCAGCCATAACTTCCCAATCTTCCGTTACGCAGATATTGTGCTGTCTTATGCCGAAGCGTTAAACGAGTTAGGCCAAACCGAAGCCGCAGTAGATCAGGTAAAATTGATTAGGGCTCGCGGTGGTATTGCTGCCGGAACCAACAGTCGTTACGGCATACCCGCAGGTATAAGCCAGGCTAGTATGCGTGCTTTGATTATGAATGAACGCCGAATCGAATTTGCGTTTGAAGAGCAGCGTTTCTGGGATATCAGACGTTGGAAAACTGCTCCGCAGGTAATGACACAAACATTGACGGGCGTATCTATAACCAACGCGGCTTCGCCAACTTACCAGCAAACAACGGTAACAACACCGGTATGGAATGATAGACTGTATCATATGCCTATCCCTTTTACCGAAGTTTTAAAAAACCCGAAACTTATTCAAAACGAGGGCTGGTAAAATTCATCATTCAGGCAGTTAATCATCATTATAACGATTAAAATGAAAACTATTTTTTATTGGGTTCTCGTTGTCTGCTGCTTTTGCAGTTTAAATTTGGCAGCGCAGAACAAAAGTATCACGGGATTAGTTTCTGACACCACGGGCGCGCCCATCGTTGGAGCAACTATTACCGAGAAGGGCACTTCTAACGCGGTGCAATCCAACACCTCCGGGCGTTACAGCATCACTTTAAGACAAAAAACAGCAACACTGGTATTTTCGATTGTGGGCTTTACCAGCCGCGAAGCCAACGTGGGCAATCGCCAAACGGTAAACATGACACTTCGCGAAAATTCGCAAGGCTTAAACGAGGTGGTGGTAGTAGGTTTCGGTCAGCAAAAAAAGATAAACGTTACCGGTGCCATCAGTTCGGTTACCGGTGCCGATTTGCGCCGAAATCCGGCCGCCGCCATTCAGAATACGATGGCTGGTAAAATACCAGGTTTTTTTACGCAACAAGTTTCGGGCAGGCCAGGTGCAGACGGAGCCAATTTCTACATTCGTGGTGTAAGCTCCTTTAACGGCGGCAGTACATCTCCAACCATTTACGTAGATGACATTGAGTACACGCTCGACCAATTTTCAAGACTCGATCCAAATGAGATTGAATCAGTAAGTATTTTGAAGGATGCTGCCGAAACTGCAGTATTTGGTGTACGTGGTGCTAACGGTGTAATTTTAGTGAAAACCCGTCGTGGTAAAATTGGTACCCCGCAAATTACATTTCGTGGCGAAACAGCCTTGTCGCAGCCAACGATTTTTCCTGACTATCTGAATGCCTATGATGGTGCGGTTTTATATAATCAGGGCCGTAAAAACGATAATCAGCCTGCACAGTTTTCTGATGCTGACCTGGCAGCTTACCGTGATCATACCGATCCTTATGGACACCCGGACATCGACTGGAAAAAAGAGTTGTTTAAAAAATTCAGCCGTCAGTACCGTGGTAATTTCGATGTTAGCGGCGGTACCCAAAGTGTAAAATACTTCATCTCTGCCGGTTATCTTCATCAGGACGGTATGGTTAAAGACTTTGGTAACAAAGTCGGTGTAAACAATAATTACTTCAACGAGCGCTACAATTACCGTTCGAATCTGGATATGCGCTTAACTTCGAGCACCGATCTGAGCGTGGATTTATCAGGCAACATCAGCACCATCAACGTACCACAGGCGGGTAGCCCCAACGGTTGGAACGACGTATTTGCCGATTATGGCAGCATCTGGACTCTTGCACCATGGGCTTACCCCATCTACAATCCTGATGGTTCGTTTGGTTACAGCCAGTGGGCCCGTAGCCCCGGTACTGGTGGTACAGCTTATGATGCCAACAACATTATCGGCCGCTTAACCTACCTGGGATATAACCGCACATTCGAAAATAACATGAACCTGGTTAGCCAGTTAAGACAACGTCTTGATTTTGTGACCAAAGGTTTATCGGCAAGAGGCACACTATCATACGCTTCTAACTACAACAACCCAACTATCTCTATGAGCGGTGGCGAATTCCCGTCTTTTATTTATGATCCCGTTAATAACACTTATACTCCCCGAAACAGCAACGTTTTCAGGGTGCGCCGTCTTATCAGAGGAAACAGTAATGGTAGCACCATTCGCTTTTTAAATGCACAGGCGTTTATAAATTATGATCGTACCTTTAACAATGATCATCACTTATTCGGTTTTGTTTCTTATTTGCAGCAAACCGACACTCGTGCAGGCAGTGGTACCTATAACTTCGTACCAAGCAAGTTTCGCAGCTATGTTGGTCGTTTAGGATACGATTACAAGCAAAAATACCTGATTAAGTTTGATGCAGCTTATAACGGATCTGACCGATTTTCTGCAAACAGACGCTACGGATTTTTCCCGGCTGTATCTGCAGGATGGGTACTTAGCGAAGAAAACTTCATGAAAAAAGTTGATTTCGTTAGCTTAGTTAAATTTCGTGGTTCTTATGGTTTAACGGGTAATGATAAAATTGGTAGCAATTTCACATATTACTATCAGCAAACCTATTCTTCATCAGGCGGTCAGGTGTTTTTTGGTAACCCTAATGCTAACAGCGGAAGTGGTATTTACGAAGGGCGTTTAGGTAACGACAATGTGGGATGGGAGTCTGAAAAGAAATTAAACATCGGTATGGATTTAGGTTTCTTTAAAAACAGGCTTACGGCTACTGTTGAGTACTTTAACAATAATCGTTATGACATCTTAACCGACCGTAGCGGGCAAACCGATCCGCGGTTCGGCTCGGTATCCCTGGCTTTTGGTCAAAGCTTGCCGCCGGTTAACTTAGGTAAAGTAAATAATAAAGGTATTGAGGTAGACATCAATTACAATGGTGTAATTAACCGCGATTTAACCTTTACCGTTCACGGAACTTACTCTTACGCAAAAAACAAAATTGTATTTGCTGATGAGCCTTCTTACAAATATGATTATCAGGCTTATACAGGGCATCCGATTAATACCCAGCGGGTTTACACCTTTATAGGTTTTTACCAGGATGCTAATGATATTGCCAATAGTGCAAAACCAGCAGGCTTAACCGTGCGCCCAGGCGATTTAAAATATGCCGACCTAAATGGTGACGGTATTATTGATGGTTTTGACTCAAAAGTGCAAGGTAATCCGAACATCCCGAACACTACCGGTGGTTTAAACTTATCAGTTCGTTACAAAAACTTTAACATCGGCGCGTTTTTCCAAGGAGCGATGAATTTCAACGTAAGGGGTGTAGCAGAGGCTATCCAGCCATTTGGTTCTAACTTCTTACCTATTCACCAGCAGGCCTGGACGCCTGATAATGCCGCTAACGCGCAATTCCCGCTGCTGTCGTTTATTCCGGGCATTAGCGACTCGAGGGCTTATCCATCAACTTTCTGGCTAATTCCGGGCGATTACCTGCGCCTGAAAACAGCTGAGGTAGGATATACCTTGCCAAAAAGCTTTGTTACTAAATTGCGTATGAAAGACCTTCGCATTTTTGCCAACGGTTATAACCTGGTTACTTGGACTAAACTAAGTAAACTTTACCAGTTGGATCCGGAAATTGGTCAGGGTGGAACCGGGTCAAGCGGTACAGACCGTACCAACTACCCGCCGCAGCGCACCTATAACTTTGGTGTTTCGGCAACATTTTAATGATTGAGTATTTATCTTCAAGCGTAAGATTTATGAAAAGGATTTTATTTATTATCATAAGTGCCAGTGTAATCATGTCGTCCTGTAAAAAAACAGCAGGATTTTTAGACAACTCAACACCGGCATTAGACGAGGCGCAAACTTTTACCGATAGTTTGCGCACTATCCAGTTTTTAAACGGTATTTATTCGGAAGGAACTGTTGGCCAAACCAGCGCGGCAGGTATAGGTTTTGCCTTTAACAAGCAGCGTTGGGAAACACACGGTAATCAGGAAACCTCTGCTGATGATGCAGAGTACTCTTTCAGTGCAGCCACGCGGCCGTCAGTAATGTTTTACCAGGGTACCTTCTCGGCTGCTAACTACGGCGCTAACCCCAAAGCAACAGATATTTGGGCCGTGCCTTACCGTAACATCCGCCGCTGTAACTTGCTGTTCAAAAACATTGATCGTTCTCCGTTATCAGCTTATACCAAAAACCGGATGCGTGCCGAAGCCAGGTGCCTACGCGTATGGTACTACATGCAGTTGTTGATTGTATACGGTGGTGTGCCTAACGTGGGCGATAACGTTTATGACATTACTGATTTTGTGAACCTTCCGCGCCAAAATTTTGCAGAGTTTGTGTCTTATCTTTCGGGCGAGTTAGACGCCGCTGCTAATGCACTCCCTGCACCAAACGCTGCTCCGCCGGCTGGTTACCAGGATTTGGATTATGGTCGTGTAACCAAAGGTACTGCCATGGGTTTAAAGTCGCGCTTGTTATTATACGCAGCCAGCCCATTGTTTAATGGTGGTGCAATTCCGGCTGCTAATGCACAGCAAAAAGCCATAGTAAGTTACCCTGATTACAGTGTAACGCGCTGGCAAGCTGCTGCGGATGCTGCCGAGGCCGTAATTAACAGCGGATACTACCGACTCAACACTGGTACTACCGCAAAACCAGGCTTAGGATTCTATGAGGTATTTTTAACCCGCTTTAACCCGGAGTACATTTTCTCAGCAACTCGTCCAAACAATAAGGATTTTGAGTTTTACTATTTACCCGGTACTCGTAGTGGCGCTAACTATTCGCGGCCAACACAAGACCTGGTGGATGCCTTTCCGATGGCCAATGGTAAAGCGATTACTGACCCGACTTCGGGCTACAACGCAGCCAATCCTTACGTAGGCCGCGACCCGCGTTTTAATTATAGCATCATCTTTAACGGATCTCGTTACCAAAGCAACGCTAACGTACAGGATTTTGTATGGACCTTTACAGGCACCGGGCAAACTAATGACGCCTGGTCGTCTGGCGGTAATACCGGATATTTTGGTCGTAAAATGTGCGACAGTACTGTTACCAATACAGTAGGAGCCAGTCCTCAACGTAACTGGCCGCTGATGCGTTACGCCGAAATACTGTTAAACTACGCAGAAGCCATAAACGAAGCCGGGAGAACAGACTTAGCCTACCCTAAGTTAAGAGATATCAGGGCCAGAGCTGGTATCAGTGCAGGTAGCGACAACAACTACGGCATGAAATCAGGAATGACTCAGGCAGAGATGCGTGCGTTTATCCAGAATGAGCGCCGTATCGAGTTAGCTTTTGAAGATCAGCGTTGGCACGACATCAGAAGATGGAAAATAGCCATGACTCTTTATAATGGCGGTCCTAACGGTTACAACAGGGTAATGCACCCCATCCGTGTAGGCTCCGGCGGTTCGTTAACTACTGGCGCTGGCTTAACCTTTACTTACCAGATCGAAAACACCATTCGTCAGCACGTGTTCAGACCTGAAATGTACCTACTACCAATTATGGATGAGGAGATCCGGAAAATGCCGGCCATGATACAAAATCCGGGATGGTAGTTATTTATTCAAAGACTTCCAGAATTGTTTAAATAAATAAAAGTAGATGCGGCCGGCCGGTGTTGTGATGAATGCCGAACCGGCCGCATTTATGTATCTGCCCTTTTAAGATATCATTGACACTGTTGCCGCGCTGTAAAAAAACTTATGTGCAAAAGTGGTTTTAAACATAAGCATAAAACAGCCGGCAGCTTTTTTTGCGGCAAAAAATGCAGTCTGCATTTAATTAGAAACTAATTAAGATACATGTGCCGGCTTTCCTGAAAAGCATTTTGATTTAAATTACCCCTTCCTAATATCAATTTGCCCCCTCTGTTAACGGGTACGAATGCGTTAATTAGCAATCTCGAGCCGATACCCATACAATAACCTTTCTTTCATTAGCACTACAGCCAATTGCGTTTAAAGTAAACAGGGCGAAGATGAATTGTGGTTTATATGTATTTAAAGTCGGTTTTATTTTAACGCTATTTTATCGAAATATGAACTTCAAATTTAGCCTTTGTTTAGTGGCTGCTGTTATCAGTTTTAATGCTTCGGCGCAGCGTTTGCAGCCCGATACCACAGGCGGCTACCGCTTGGTTTGGCAGGATGAGTTTAACCAAAAGGGCATACCGGATAGCACCCGCTGGCAATATGAGCATGGCTTTGTACGTAACCACGAGTTGCAGTGGTACCAGGCCGAAAATGCGAATTGTACCGGCGGTAATTTAGTTATCAAAGCCGAGCGTGTCAAAAAGCCCAACCCCAACTTTAAGCCGCAAAGTACCGACTGGCACACCAATCGAGAATATATCGAGTATACAGCGGCCAGTTTAAATACCCGCCGCAGTGCCAGCTGGAAATATGGCCGCTTTGTCATGCGTGCCCGTATTGATACCGCTGCCGGGTTATGGCCTGCCTTTTGGACGCTGGGTAAGGACGGCCAATGGCCATCTAACGGCGAAATTGATATTATGGAGTATTATCGCGGTAAACTGTTAGCTAACATTGCCTGCGGTACCCATAAGCCTTACACCGCCAAATGGTACAGCGAAACAAAACCCATTAAGGATTTTAAGGATACCCAATGGAGCCGTAAATACCATGTTTGGCGGATGGACTGGGACTCAACCGCCATCAGCCTGTTTGTAGACGACCGCTTGCTCAACCACGTAAAGCTTGATGATGTGGTAAACCGCGACGGCACGGGCATCAATCCTTTTAAACAACCACATTACATCCTTGTAAATCTGGCGCTGGGTGGCGATAACGGGGGCGACCCATCTAAAACATCTTTCCCGCGTAAATACGAGATTGATTACATCCGGGTGTATCAGAAAAAGGATTAATCTGACACTTACAGGCTGCTATCTGACTCTCATCATTAAATCAAATTCAAACCACTTAATTTAAATATGATTAAAAAGTTAACCACTTTACTTTGCTTAACCAGCACGTTGGCCATGGCGCAACCCGACCGCAACGATTGGGAAAACCCAAGCCTGGTCGATTGGAACAAAGAAAAGGCGCATGCAGATTTTATGCTGTATACCAATACAGCAGATGCTGTAAGCGATAAAATTACCAAATCGCCATTTTATCAGTCGCTTAATGGTAGCTGGAAGTTTCAGTACGTTGATAAGTACGCACAACGGATGACTGATTTTTATCGCACCGACCTTAACGATTTGGGATGGAAAAACATACCCGTACCCTCTAACTGGGAATTAAAAGGCTTTGGTATTCCAATTTACACCAACATTACTTACCCGCACCTGCGCAAACCACCGCTCATCGGCGAAAATAACCCCGTTGGGACGTACCGCCGCAAATTTACGGTACCTGCCGACTGGAAGGGCAAACAGGTGCTTTTACATTTTGGCTCAATAGCCGGCTGCGCATTTGTATATGTAAACGGCCAAAAAGTTGGCTTGTCTAAAGTAGCCAAATCACCAGCCGAGTTTAACATTACGCCATACCTTAAAGCAGGCGATAACCAGCTGGCCGTACAGGTATTTCGCTGGCACGATGGTAGTTACCTGGAAGATCAGGACTTTTGGCGTTTAAGCGGCATTGAGCGCGATGTGTTTATATATGCCCTACCCGAAAACACCGTATGGGACTTCTTTCTGCATCCCAATCTGGACGACCAGTACAAAAACGGCATATTTTCGGCTGAAGTTACCCTGCGTTCGTTTAATCGCCAATCGGCCGCTCCGGCATCGGTTTCGGTAGATATTATGGACAATTCGGGCAAGAAGGTTTTCCATCAAAGCCGCGAGGTAGCCGCCGGAACGGATAGCTTACGCACGGTAAATTTTAGCGGTTCGGTTAATAATCCGTTAAAATGGAGCGCCGAGGCGCCAAATCTTTATGATTGCATAATTACCTGGAAAGCTGGACCTCAAACTTACACCACGGCCAGCAAAATTGGCTTCCGCAGGGTAGAGATCAAAAATGCACAGCTGATGGTAAACGGTATGCCCGTACTGGTTAAAGGCGTTAACCGCCACGAACATGATGATGTGGAAGGTCACGTACCGGTGCACGAAACCATGCTGAAAGATATTAAGCTGATGAAACAGTTTAATATCAATGCCGTGCGTACCAGCCATTACCCCAACGACCCGGAATGGTACAAACTATGCGACCAGTACGGACTTTATTTGGTAGATGAAGCCAACATCGAAACCCATGGCATGGGTGCCGAGTTTCAGGCTTGGTTTGATAAGTCACAACATCCTGCTTATTTGCCCGAGTGGAAACCTGCGCATTTTGACCGTACTATGCGTTTAATTGAGCGCGATAAAAATCACCCGTCGGTAATTATCTGGTCTTTAGGCAACGAGTGTGGTAACGGACCGGTGTTTCACGAAACTTACACCTGGATTAAAAAACGCGACCAAAGCCGCCCGGTACAATTTGAACAAGCCGGCGAAGATGTAAATACCGACATTGTTTGCCCGATGTATCCAAGCATCGGCAACATGAAACGTTATGCCGCAGCCGACAAAGCCCGTCCGTACATTATGTGCGAGTACGCCCACGCTATGGGCAACAGCAACGGTAATTTCCAGGAGTACTGGGACATTATCTCATCAAGCAAGCACATGCAAGGCGGTTTCATTTGGGATTGGGTAGACCAGGGTTTAAAATCCAAAAATGCTAACCAAGATACCTATTGGGCCTACGGCGGCGATTTAGGTGCTTTCCATTGGCAAAATGATGAGAACGGCGTTGCCGATGGCTT
Source organism: uncultured Mucilaginibacter sp. (assembly GCA_964277815.1). Classification (GTDB taxonomy): domain Bacteria; phylum Bacteroidota; class Bacteroidia; order Sphingobacteriales; family Sphingobacteriaceae; genus Mucilaginibacter. The sequence goes on from CAXYKR010000164.1 coordinate 22,362, forward strand.
GCTCAGTGCCGACCGCACGCCCGACCCGGGCCTGTACGAGGTAAAAAAGGTATATCAAAACGTATTGTTTAGCTCAACCGACCCGCGTAGCGGTAAGTTTGTGGTGAAAAACCAATTTGATTTTACCAACCTGGACCAGTATAAGTTTACCTGGCTGCTTTACAGAAACGGTCAGTTATTTAAACAAGGCGATTTTACCGTTAAACTGGCGCCTCATCAGCAAAAGCAAATCAGCCTGCCTTTACCATCTGTAAGCAAAACCGAAGCCGGTGACGAATATTTTGTTACCCTGCAAGCTACCACCCGCAAGGCCGACGAAATGATACCTGCCGGTCACATTATTGCCGAGGAACAGTTTAAGCTGGGTGGCGACTACTTTAAAAATCAGCCATCGGCAAAAGGTCAGTTGGTTATCAACCAAACCGATAAAGCATTAACTTTTACCTCAGGTGCGGTAAGTGGCGAGTTTGATTTGCAAAACGGTCAGTTAGCTTCGCTTAAAAATACGTCAGGCCAGTCGCTGCGTCAGTTTCCGCAGCCTTACTTTTGGCGCGCACCTACCGATAATGACTTTGGTAACAACATGCCCGATAGAATGGGCATTTGGCGCAATGCCCATGCCAACCGTTCGGTAAAACAGGTATCAGTAGGCAAGCAGGATTCATCAGGTGTTGATGTGAAGGTTGATTATATGTTAGAGAGCATTAATGTGCCTTACACAGTAACTTATCACATTCAAAATGATGGCGCCGTTAAGGTTACTGCCTCAATGGACATGACCGGCCGCAATTTACCTGAGTTACCGCGTTTTGGTATGCGTATGCACCTGCGCGGCGGGTACGACCGTTTGTCTTATTACGGCCGCGGCCCTTGGGAAAATTACAGCGACCGACACAGTGCCGCATTTGTAAGCCGTTATGACGATTCGGTTAAAAATCAGTTTTACCGCGGCTACATCCGTCCGCAGGAAAGTGGTTACAAAACCGATGTAAGATGGTTGCAATTAACCAACGGTGAGGGCAAAGGCCTGCGTATTGAAGGTCAGCAGCCGCTATGCTTCAGCGCCATGAATATTGACACCGAAGATTTAGACCCGGGCCTGAACAAAAAACAACAGCACCCAACCGACCTGCGTTTCTCAAACCAGGTAGATTTACATATTGACCTGGCCCAGCGCGGCGTGGGCGGTGATGACAGTTGGGGAGCATTGCCACACCAGCAATACCGCTTGCTCGATAAAAAATATACCTATACCTACACCATGCGCTTAGCAGACGCACTGGTAAACGGGCAATAATACCTAGCTTACACTGCTCAGGCTTCGGCGACAAGCAGAATTAGCCATCTTTAAGCCCTGTAAAATCATTGATAAAGTTTAAAATACTTAGGTCAATGATTTTACAGGGCTTAACTATTTTAAATATCTTTAATGCCTGATTAATTGATTTACATGCGTTACCGACCTGGCCTTCACATTCTGGCTGAATTTACCACTGCTCAGTCATCCTTGTTGCAAACCTCAACAGATTGCAAAGTCTTTTTCAGTCAACTCATTGAAAAATACCAGCTGCACAATGTAGGCGAAGTATACCACGATTTTCCTAGTGGGGGCTTCACTGCGGTAATTTGTTTAACCGAGTCGCACTTATCTATCCATACCTGGCCCGAGTATCAGATGGCCACCTTTGATGTTTTTTTGTCTAATTATCAGAAAGATAACAGTGCCAAGGCGCGTGGTATTTACCAGGATACCCTGGCGTTTTTTGGGGGTGTAGAAACCGGTAAACGAGAAATTACACGATAATCATGGCTACGGTAAATTTACAGGCATTTCCTCCGGAGCAGCAGGTTACCTGCCCCAAGTGCAAGCGCAGCGTTACGTTGTACGATGCATCATCGTGTAAATATTTTATTTGCAAGTATTGCAAATCCTATGTAAGCTATTCTGAAGAAGGCTTTCACCTGGTACACACTGTTGCACCTAAATGCACAAGAGCGCCGCTCATCCCTTTAGGTAGCCAGGCCGAATTTAACCGCCTGCCTTACAAGGTTATCGGGTATATAGAGAAAGTAGAGCATGGAACTAAGTACTATTGGCGCGAATACATGCTATACAATTACACCAAAGGCTACGCTTTTTTATCAGAATATCGGGGGCAATGGAATTTTATAGCCGGTGCTGAGCATTTTCCGGAATTGGAAAAGGTGTACAGTGATGAGCATGGTGCCGAATGCAACGGGGTAGAGTACAGCTTGTTTAATAAATATACGCCGTTGATTACCGGCATCCGGGGCGAATACGATTGGGATATACTGAACGAAAAAGTAAACTCTTCGGAGTTTATTGCGCCACCCTATTTATTGGTAAAAGAACAGGACAAGAAAACTCAATCGATAGTTAACTGGTACAAGGGCGAATACATGGAGGCCCGCGAAATAGCCGAGGCGTTCAAAATTCCGTTAGCCGATTTTCCGCCGAAGCTAAGCGTACAGCCCAACGAGCCGTCTGTGCATTATGCGCGCTGGAAATCAATTTCTTGGATAACGCCCTTCATCATCCTGTTGGTGCTGGTGGTGGCCCTGATCATGAGTATTGACAGGCCGAGCACCGTCATATTTGATGAGGTTTTGCCGCTCAGTACCGGCGCACCGGTCAACAAAGACACGGTAAAAGCATCAGGGACAATTGATACCGCAATCAGGTTTGGGGTAACTGACAGTGCCATTAACAGCCAGAACGCTAATCAGTATGTTCCCGATGCCGACAGAAACATCGAATTCAAACCCATCAAAACGCAGGCGTTCAAAGTAAATAACGCCACGCCGCTCGAGTTCGATATCAGTTCGGGGGTGGATAATAACTGGGCCGAAGCAACCATCGTACTGGTAAACGACAAAACCAACGAAACTTGGGAGGTAACCAAGAGCATCGAGTACTACCACGGTTACGAGGATGGCGAAAGCTGGTCGGAAGGTGACCAGCGGGCTCACATGCTGCTTTCGGGTATCCCGAAGGGAACCTATCACCTTAACGTTTATCCGTTTGCCGGAAATAGGTCGGTCGCCAATATCAGAATCATCATTACCGAGAATGTGATTTTGTGGCGCAATATCTTCATTACCCTTTTGTTTTTGTGTATTTATCCGCTTTACTGCTGGTACCGCATGCAAAACTTTGAAAAGCAACGCTGGATGAACAGCGACTACTCACCCTACGACACGGAGGACTAACCGCCATGAAATACGAGCAGATTAAACTCAATAAATTTTACCTCATAATAGCCCTGGCCGTTGCCGGTTGGTTTACATATGCTATCTTAAACGGTATTGCCTACTGGGAAAGCAGCAACGTAATTAAAAATACAGCTTACCGCAGCACGGGTGGCCCCCGCCATGTGGTTGGTTATGGAGCAGGCTTTAATCATAAATAAGATGAATCAAAGGCTTCCTGTATTGCTGCTAGTTTCGGTATTTATTATAGCCACCTGCGGACTAATTTACGAACTGATTGCCGGTACGCTGGCCAGTTACCTGTTAGGCGATTCGGTTACGCAGTTCTCTACCATCATCGGTGTTTACCTGTTCTCGATGGGTATCGGGTCGTGGTTATCTAAATACTTTGATAAAAACCTGCTATCCTGGTTTATCCAAATCGAAATATTGGTGGGTTTGGTGGGCGGCACCAGTTCAACCATTTTATTTATGGTTTTTGAAAGCGTGAGTGCATTCAGACCTGTACTGTACGGCCTGGTATCAGTTACCGGCATACTGGTCGGGCTCGAAATTCCGTTGCTGATGCGCATCCTCAAAGATCGGTACGAGTTTAAAGATTTGGTTTCCAAAGTTTTTACTTTCGATTATATCGGCGCGCTCATTGCATCGCTGGTATTCCCGCTCATACTTATTCCGTACTTGGGTTTGGTGCGTACCGCCTATTTGTTTGGCATGCTCAATGTGGGTGTAGCCTTATTGGTGTGCCTGGGTTTTGCCAAAGAAATTAAATCGGTACGTTACCTGCAAAGCGCCTCCATTATTAGTTTGGTGGCCTTGCTCACCGGTTTTATATTGGCCGATGCCATTACCAGTTTTGCCGAAAGTTTAAACTATGCCGATACCATTATTTACTCCAAAAGCACGCCCTACCAGCGTATTATATTAACCAAACGTGGCCGCGACTTACGGCTGTTTTTAAACGGTAACCTGCAGTTTAGCTCGGTTGATGAATACCGCTACCACGAGGCGCTTATTCACCCGGTGCTGCAGGCCTTGCCTCAGGCGCAACATGTATTGGTAATGGGCGGTGGCGATGGATTGGCTGTACGCGAGATACTCAAATATCCGCAGATCAAAAGTGTTACACTGGTTGATTTGGATAAAGGCATGACCGAACTTTTCCGCTCTAATCAAATGCTGTTGCAGCTCAATAAGCGGTCGCTGTTATCACCCAAAGTAAAAGTCATCAGTGCGGATGCTTTTGCCTGGGCGCGTATGCAGCAAACACGGTATGATGCCATCATCATCGATTTTCCAGACCCGTCAAACTATTCGGTAGGTAAGCTTTATACCAACAAGTTTTACAGCATCATTAAGCGTTTGCTCTCGCCTGAGGGAATCATGGTGGTGCAGTCTACCTCGCCTTTTGTAGCCCCCAAATCGTATTGGACAGTCGAAAAAACATTACAGTCGGTTGGCTTTCATACGGTGCCCTACCATAACTATGTACCCTCATTCGGCGAGTGGGGATACATTATGGCCATGTATAAGCCCAGCTACCAGGTACCCAACCAATACTTGCCCGGACTGAGGTTTATGTCTAAAGGTACATTGCAGCAAATGCTGTACTTTCCGCGGGATATGGCCCGGCTGCCTGCCAGCGTAAACCGGCTCAATAACCAAATATTGGTCAAATATTTTGAAGATGAGTGGTCTACCGTTTTATAAGCGCAGTGGCTTGCTGAGCGGTATTAACCGCCGTTCGTTCTTGCTGCGCGCCGGTTTATCGGTAGGTGGGGTAATGCTGCAAAACTGCGTACAAAAAATAAGTGGCAATCGGCAGTCCTACAAACATATCAAAACTCAACTCCGTGGCCCGAACCACAAGGCAGGGCACGTACTGCGCGACAAGCTCAAACTCCCGGCTCCATTATCTTCATCGCGCACCGTTAAAACACTAATTGTAGGTAGTGGTATATCAGGCTTATCGGCCGCCCGGTGGCTAAAAATGCAGGGCGAGCACGATTTTGAAGTTTTGGAATTAGAAGACCACGCTGGCGGAAATGCCGCCTTTGGCAGTAACGCAGTGTCCAAATATCCGCTGGGTGCCCACTACCTGCCCATCGTGAATAACGACGACCAGTTGCTGATTGATTTTTTGCAGCAACACAACGTAGTTACCGGTTTCGATGCCAAAGGCCTGCCGTTTTACAACGAGTATTATTTGTGCTTTGACCCCGAGGAGCGTTTACTGATAAACGGCGAATGGCAGGAGGGCCTGGTACCCGACTTCGGCGTACCGGCTGCTGACAAGCAGCAAATCACACGTTTTTTTAAATTGATTAATGATTACAGACAGGCCAAAGGCAGCGATGGCAAATATGCGTTTACCTTACCGCTGGATGAAAGTTCGGCCGACGAAACTTACCGCAGGCTGGATAAGATTTCTTTTAGCGAATACCTGAAAACCAACGGTTTTACGTCCGAGTACTTGTTATGGTACCTGGATTATTGCTGTAAAGATGATTACGGAGCTTTGGCAGGAAAGGTGTCGGCCTGGGCTGGTCTGCATTATTTTGCTGCCCGTAAGGGCAAGGCGGCCAATGCCGAAGATAACGCAGTGCTTACCTGGCCCGAAGGCAACGGCTGGCTGATGAGCCGCTTGCGCGATGAGGTGAAAGACCATATCAAAACCGGCCGGATGGCTTACGCTGTAAAGCCCGAAGCGAATCGGGTAGAAGTGACGGTATACGACGTTCGGCAACATCAAACCAGTACTATTTATGCCGAAAAGATCATCCTGGCATCACCGCAGTTTGTGAATCAGCGCTTGCTCAAAAGCACCAATAGGCCGGGGTTTAATGCAGGAATGCTACAGTACAGCCCCTGGCTGATTGCCAACCTAACCGTGAACGATTTGCCTTACGCCAAAGGCGCACCTTTGTGCTGGGATAATGTAGCTTACGGAACAGCATCGGTTGGGTATGTAAATGCCAACCAGCAAAATGTGAGTGTGGCAGGCCACAAAAGGGTGCTTACTTACTATTTGCCGCTAAGCAACCAGGAGGCGCGGGTGGCCCGACTGGCGGCCTATGCCCGCACCAGCGAGCAATGGATGGATATCATCATTCCCGAAATGGAAAAAATGCATCCCGGCATCACCCCTTACATCGAAGCAGCCGACTTGTGGCTATGGGGGCACGGCATGATAAGTCCTGCCGTGGATTATATTTGGGGTAACCAGCGTGCTGCAGCGCGTCAGCCCTTGGGCAATCAAATCTATTTTGCACATACCGATTTAAGCGGGGTTTCGGTGTTTGAAGAGGCTTTTCATCAGGGCATACGGGCAGCAAAACAAGTTTTACAACAATGAGTAGCGCCGGTAAACCTGCAAAGCAGCCGTGGTTAAGTTCGGCCTGGGTAGATGGTTTGTTTATCCTGTCGCCGCCATTTTTGGCTTTGTTGGTGGTGGCCTGTTTTTCAGGTGTGTTTAAAAGTACTGCTGCCATGCCGCTGGTATATTGGGTGTTGTTGGTGGTGATGATTGATGTGGCCCATGTGTACAGTACGCTGTATCGCACCTACTTCCGGTCGTCGGCAGTAAAGCAGCGGCCCATGCTATTAATCATTCCGTTGTTGTGTTATGCGACGGGTGTTGTGCTGTATATGGTTGACGGATTGATATTTTGGCGTATACTGGCTTATTTGGCCGTGTTTCATTTTATCAGGCAGCAATATGGTTTTATGAGGTTGTACAGCAGGCACGAGCGGCAATCAAAATTATACCGCTTTATTGATGTGCTTGCCGTTTACACAGCTACCATTTACCCTTTGCTCTACTGGCACCTGGCTGGTGGGCGGCAGTTTAACTGGTTTGTAGACGGCGATTTTATGTTGTTTAAATCTGAGCGACTGCTGCAAATCAGCCGCTATGTTTACGTGTTTATTGTAGCGGTTTATGTGTTAAAAGAATTATGGATGCTCGTAAGTACCCGGACAATTAACATGCCCCGTAACCTCATTGTATTGGGCACCTTGGTATCCTGGTATTTCGGTATTATCTATTATAACGGCGACATGGCCTTTACTACCCTCAATGTTGTTTCGCATGGCATACCCTACATGGCTCTCATCTGGATTACTGAGCAGCAACGCCTCCGGGACAAAACCATCAACGAGCAGTCCCTGGTAAAGGCAATCTTCAAACCTTATACCGGTGTCATCATTTTTGTATTGGGATTGGTGATGCTGGCTTACCTGGAAGAAGGGCTTTGGGATGGGCTCATTTGGCGTGAGCATACTTCGGTTTTTCAGGTTTTTAAAAACCTGCCGCTCATTCAAGATTCTTTTGCCTTAGCATTGCTGGTACCGCTGCTGTCGTTACCGCAATCTACCCATTATATATTAGACGGCTTTATCTGGAAACGGACAGGGCAGGAGCATCGGTAAGCCGTTTGCAAATTGTTTGCCGGATATTTAAAAACTTTGTTTTACCTTAGTGCCAATTCCTGATTTGTCAAACATTTACATTTAAATATCAAGGAATCATGACTGCACATATTTACATATCGCCCCTTTCGCTTTTAGCCTAACCGGCTGCCGGCATCCTGTTTTTATTTTACTGAAAACACGTTATGGTTTGTTGCCTGATGCAACGACTGTATTTTGCCTTGGTCTGCCTCTGTTAGTGTGGTAATGTAATTCTGCCACAAAAGGGTATGTCCCAATTCTCCGGGATGAATTAAAGCCCCATCAATCAAATTTAATTTAAAAAACGCACCGTTTGGCGTGTGCCGGGATGCTTATGCAGTTTCCAAATTTGGGAAACACATTGCTATGCCTGCAACAATGATGACGGTGTTTAACAATTTTCCGGCGAGGCAGGGATTAGCCTGTACGTCGCCGGAGCAAAACACATATCCCTCACATGGGCAATTTAAAAACAAAAGAATTAAGTAAAATAGGCTATACCGACAACCAGCTTCGCAGTTTGGTCATCGGTATCGCTTCCAGGCATTTCAAGCACCATACGCACGAGGCAGTGCTTGCTTTGCTTACAGATATTAAAAATAAACCGGAGCAGTATTTAACAGACCCGGTTGCCGGCAAAATAGCCGAAAAGATTATCGGCAAGCCCACTGAAGTTCCGTTTAGTGTGCACGAACTGTTAAAGGAACCGATGCATTATAAAACTTATGGCAGCAAGCACATTGAGGCGGCGGCTCATAACCAGATGGAACTGGCTATGCAACTTCCGGTAACCGTTCAAGGGGCGTTGATGCCTGATGCCCACATGGGCTTTGGCTTGCCCATTGGCGGCGTGCTTGCTACCCGGCAGGCGTTAATTCCGTACGCCGTGGGGATGGATATTGGTTGCCGCATGGCGTTAACTATTGTGGATGAGAGCGACAGCTATTTTAACCGCTACGGCTACCAGGCTAAACAGGCACTAAAAAACCATACGCATTTTGGAATGGAGGGCGGACTGGACACCCGGCAGGAACACGAGGTGCTGGATAGCCCGGTATTCAGGGAGTTATCCTTTTTGCGGCCGCTGCATGGCAAGGCGGTAAGGCAGTTGGGCACCTCCGGCAATGGTAACCACTTTGTAGAATTTGGCGTGATTGAACTGGCCGAAAACAATGCGCTCAGTTTACCGGCTAAAAAGTACGTCGCCTTATTGTCGCACTCTGGCAGCCGCGGGCTGGGCGCCGCCATTGCCAAGCACTATACCCAACTGGCCATGAACACCTGCAAATTGCCCCGCCATGCGCAGCCGCTGGCCTGGCTGGATATGCAAACCGAAGCCGGGCAGGAATACTGGCTGGCCATGACGCTTGCCGGCGATTATGCCCGCGCCTGTCATGAGCGCATCCACACTAACCTGTTAAAAGCATTAGACCTAAAGGCATTATGTACAATAGAAAACCATCACAACTTTGCCTGGAAAGACACCTTGGCTGATGGAAGCGAAGTGATTGTCCACCGCAAAGGCGCCACACCGGCCCATCAGGGCGAGCTGGGTATCATCCCCGGCAGCATGACCACGCCGGCCTATTTGGTAAGCGGGAAGGGGGCTGAGGGCTCGCTGTTCTCTGCCTCGCACGGGGCGGGCAGGGCCATGAGCCGGCAAAAAGCCAAGGATAGTATCACAGTATCCGCCATGAAAAAATTACTGGATAAAGCCGATGTAACGCTGATTGGCGGCAGCGTGGAGGAAAACCCGATGGCATATAAAAACATCGACCAAGTGATGGAAGCGCAACACGCGCTGGTAGATGTGCACGGCCGGTTTATGCCTAAAATAGTAAGAATGAGTAAAGAATAAACCTCATGAAAAAAATGATTATACAAATTACCTCTGGTAAAGGCCCGGCAGAATGTTGCCGGGCTGTAGCCAGAGTACAGCAACTGATGCTACAACAAGCGCATCGGCAAAATATTAAAGTAGAAGTATTAGATAGGGTAGAGGCGGACGAGACTGACGCCTTTAAATCGGTTACGTTTACGGCAGAGGGCGACGGCTTGGAAAACTTTATCAACGAATGGCAGGGTACAGTGCAATGGATATCGGTCAGTCCTTTTCGCAGGCAGCATAAGCGTAAAAACTGGTTTGTGGGCGTAAACGCTTTACCCGTAAATGAGCTGCCGGCATGGCGGGATGCCGAGGTAAAACTGGATACCTGCCGGGCATCCGGTCCGGGCGGGCAACATGTAAACAAGGTAGAAACAGCCGTGCGTGGCACACACATGCCATCGGGCATACAGGTGCTGGCTATGGATAGCCGCTCTCAGCTCGAAAATAAAAAGCTCTGCCTGCAGCGTTTGCAAGCCAAGGTGATGGCTTGGCAAACAGAAACTTTAATTAATCAGCGGCAACAGCAATGGCTTAACCACCATACGCTCGAGCGCGGTAATGCGGTTAAGACCATTCGTCAGCCATTATAAAAATGGAATGATTACCGGCAGATAAAGTTTTTATCTTTTATTTACATCAATCACTAAATATTTTACTTTTAAAACCGGTAAGTAAACCTAACCTGTAAACCATTAACCATTGCAATTAACCGAAGACCAGATATTTTCACTCGCGCCCGACGAAGCTTCGAAAAAAGCCGGGCGCGATTTGACCACGCCTGCCAAATGGGTAAGCCTGGGCGTAAGCGAGCAAGCCCTTTGGGGCGAGTGCAAAGGCAGCGGCAGCAAGCCCTATCAAACCCAGGTAGATTTAACCAATGTGGCATTCAAATGCTCGTGTCCCAGCCGCAAGTTTCCGTGCAAACATGGGCTGGGCTTGCTGTTATTAAACAGCAGGCAGCCGGACCTTTTTTCGGCAGTCGATATGCCAGGCTGGGTAAGCGACTGGCTCAGCAAACGGTCGGAAAAAGAAGAAAAAAAGGCCGAAAAGGCCGACATGCCAGTTGACGAAAATGCCTCAGCCAAGCGCCAACAGGCCCGCGAGCAAAAGGTAAATGGTGGTATACAGGAACTGTTGATGTGGATGAAGGATATAGTTCGTAATGGCATCATTTCGCTGCCCGAAAAGGGTGCTGCATTTTGGGAAAACATGGCCCGCCGAATGGTAGATGCTCAGGCGCCAGGCTTAGCTGCCATGGTGCGCAAACTGGCTGCTACCCAGTTTTGGACTGAGGGCTGGCAAAGTAGTTTTATGAATGACTTGTTGCAACTTTACCTCATTGCCGAAGGATATCAACGCATCGATAATATAACCCCGGATTTACAGGCCGATATCCGGTCGACAGTTGGGTTTACGGTTAATCAGGATGAGCTGAAGCGACAGGATGGTACAAACGATACCTGGCTGGTGCTTGGCAAAGAGGTTCGCGAAGAGCAGCAACTGGCCATCGAAGAAAACTGGCTGTATGGCGTTCAGTCGGGCCAATACGCTCTGTTTTTGCAGTTCAGTGCGCGCGGACAGGTAAACCAGTTGTCGCTGATGCCTGGGTCGTACCTTGAGGCCGAACTTGTGTTTTTCCGGTCTGCAGTACCTTACCGCTGCCTCATTAAAAAACATACAGTTATTAATAAAGTACAGTCATCAGAACGCATCGCATTTACCGGCTGGCAGCAGGTGGCCGAAAACGAAGCTACGTTAAACGCGAAGCTGCCTTTCCGCAACGATATGCCGCTGGTAGTGGCTGATTTAAAACCCGTACAGTTTCAAAAACAATGGTGGTTACAGGATAACCAGGGTTACTTGTGTAAGA
>CAXYKR010000165.1:0-5702 GCA_964277815.1 uncultured Mucilaginibacter sp.
GATGGTAGCCCTGCTCACCAAAGCCGCCACCCTGCTGCCCGCCGAAAACCTTTGGGTAAACCCAGATTGCGGCCTAAAAACCCGAAAATGGCCCGAAACCAAAGCTGCCCTCCAAAACATGGTAGCCGCCGCGAAGGAAGCGCGGGAGAAAATAAGTGTGGATAGCGTTGTTTAAGGCGGAGTTTGTTAAATCTGGTTGGTGTTTTTGCCAGCCAGATTTTTGCTTTTGGCGGTGAGGTGGGTGATTACACTTACTTCGGGTTGAAATATTATTTTTAATTATAATCAGCAATTAGTTATTTACTTTAGCTGATATTATATATACCGTTTAATACGCCTTAAAATAATTTTTTGCCGATGAAACCAGCCTTATTATTCCTGTTTTTGATAGCAGGCACTTTAAAATCCTATAGCCAGACCATAAATTGTAATAACAGCGAGGCAAAGGCGTCGCTCAAAGCTATGTGGCAGAACTACCTGCAGATGCGGCAGGATTTTAACCAAAAGATGAAAACCCTAAAAACGCCTCAAGATTCGGCGATATACGTGCCTTGGCTGATAGATATGCAGAAACAGGATATGGAGAATCAAAAGCGCGTCAGCGCACTGCTTGACCAATGCGGCTGGCCCGAAAAGCTGGATTCGACCGAAAACCTCATGATTTATACCGCTATTTTTCATGGCGATGCATCACAAATTAAAAAGTACCTTCCGCTGGTTTACCGTAAAATGCGGCAAGGCGTAGTTCAAAAATCGGAATATGCTGTCATGGCCGACCGCTCGCTGGTATACGAGGTTAAAAAACAGGTTTACGGCACCCAAACTTACCGCAACCGGCTTTCGGGTATAACCACGGTTTGGCCGATAGAAGAGATCGCTCAATTAGACAATAGGCGCAAAGCCATGTCTCTGCAACCAATGAATGAGTACATAGCAATGTTGAATAGCGGTTCTATTGATAAGATTGCCTGGAATAGAACCCTCACTTTAAAAGAAGCGAAAAAAACCTCCCCCAAAAACAAATAAGCCTAAGCATTGATAAACGACATAATAGATTAACTATTTACAACAGTTGCAGAATCTGGTTGGTATTATTCCAGCCAGATTTTTTGTATGGCGGGGGTTGATGAGTGTTGACACCGTAGATATCGGAAGGACGTCCTTTTCCCCGCCGTTATGCCGACGAAGGTCGGCATTCCACACGCTGAAGAGCGAAATTTTATACAAACACGTATAAAGATGCACCTGCCTGGTGGGATGCTGAAATAAATTCAGCATGACTGCGTGAGGTTTTCACTCTTTCTAACAGCTATGGTAATATTACTGAATTCAAGCTAAGTTTTAAATTGGGTTGTCTACAAACGTGCAAACCCGCTAAACTGAACTTCAGGATACCCGAAAAATCCCGTCACGATTCAATATTCAGACTCAAAACAATCTCACCTTGCGGAGTTTGATAAACATTGGCTTCAATCAAAACCAAATCGGTAATATCATGGCCCCAAATACCGTACTTGCCATTGGTTTGATTACGGTTATGTACATCAGTCCGTTGTTTAGCGGGTATCGTTTTTATAGTGGCCGTAGCCTCTTCCTCGTTAAACAGCCGGTAATAGGCCTGGCTGATGGTTTGCAGTAATTCTGCACGTGTAAAACCGTCTTTAGAATTTATTTTTAACCGGGTCTCACGGGTTAACGGATAATCAATCAGCAGGGTGATGGTGTCTTGCGTAATTACGATGTCGTTTTTCCCGGCCAGTTTTTTGATTGCTTTTTCGGCATGCTCCAGCGGCAGTCCCGGCATTACTCCGTCAGGATATTCCGCAACGTCGTTGGTTTTTGTGCCAAAGGTAATAGTAGACAGGAACGCGCCCAGGTAGTCGTAAGTTTTTTCGGCCGATTGTTGTTCTAACCGGTTAAGTATTGCGCTATAGTTCGGTATGGTGTTTGTCACCGGTTGGCTACTGCCCACGGGCGGATTATTTTGTGCCCGGCAGATACCGGTAATCAACAACAAAACAGAGAGTATACTTTGACGGAGCATAGGGTGAGGTTGAAGTGTGGTTGAAAAATTCTCTAACCCCGCTAATTTACATACTCGTTAACTTTAAGCGTATAAATATTTACACTGTATTTTTTATAAATGCGGTGCCGGCCTTGCCCGTACGGTATAACGAGGTAGGCTTTACGGATACTATCGTTGTACAAGCCGTCGACCGTTACGTGAGACTTTCCCTGCCCCAGCACCGAGTCAAGACGCGCTACATCCGCTGCCACACTTGGATGTGACAGTACGGCTTGATGAACAGCTTCGCTGCTTTGCAAACGGTATAAGGAGTCTACACTTTTATCGAAACCGGTTTTCCAGCCGGTACCAAGTTTTTGGCTGATTGCCTGCATCATCACGTGATTATAAACCTCGGCGCTCCTAACCGCCCCGGCAGAGATAATACAACCCACGATTGTTTTTATTTGAAAACCTTTGGTATCGGCTACTATTTTTTGCTGTGCACTCATCATCAAGTGTTCGCCATAATTAACCAATTGAAACCGACCCTGGCGCTTATCCCATTGAGCGGTAATATAGTTGTATCGCGTAAATAAACCGTTGTGGTACATCAGCCAGAGAGCAATACCTGATGACAACATCAGCAGCAAAGCGCGTTATTTTAAATTTATCGTGCTCACCTCATCTTAATTTAGATTGCTGTTACTCCGGCAAGCATTGTGCTAATTTATCTTCCCTCAACTTGTAATACCGATGCACATCAGCATCCCAGTGAGTGAGTTCACATCTATGCATCTCTACCAAAAATTTTACCATTTAGCCCGTAGGATGCCGATCTTTGCCGGCAGGGATAAGTATATCTTTTAAATACCTGTTGTAGTTACACCGGCTTCAAGCTGAAACAGTTGGTTACCTGTCAGCAGGCCACAAGCCAGGAGGCTTGCGGCACCGTAGCCCCCCCCTAAAGGGGGAGCTTTTGAATAATTTGGCGGACCACAAATCAGGAGCATTGTATTACTCAAAAGATTTTTTGAATCCAAACTCATCCTTCGTGCTCTTCAAAGTCCTTCCCCTCAGGGGAGGATTTAGGTGGGGCTGCTACCCCTTTAGGGGGTTGGGAGCATCCAGTGCAGTCTTAAAACGTTCGGGTTGGTCAACATGCAGCAACAGGGTACGCACGCGGTAGCGCTTGCCGATTAGGCCGTGCAGCACATGGTCGCGGTTAAGATGCAGGATGACGTTATGGCTTTCCAGCTGTCCCAGCGGCGAAAGTTTGCGGGTGCCCGCATCGGGAGGCACATCGCGGCCCGACAGTTCTACCCGGCTAATGTGATGCACGTGAATATGCGTTTGGGCCATGATGCCATAACGCAATCGAAGTTGGTCGCCATCAATACTGATAAACCGTTTGACCAGCGACCGCGCATAACCAAAAAACTGCAACGCAGTGTATAGGCTCAAGCCCGAAAGTATCCAGGCAGCCGTTACATTCCACCGGGCTACCAGCAGGTGCATGGCGGCGCTTTCTATCAAAATCACGAATATGAGGCAGCCCATCACGGCCGGCGTACCGCTGTTTTGATGATAGGTAAATTGGTTTGATGCCGGCTTGCGGGTTTTATGGTAAATGATACCGTAATAGATTACCGAAATTTCCGACGTCAGTGCAGCAGCCAGCGTACGTGGCAAAGTGCTATAACAGGCCTTTTGCAGCACATCAAAAAAATCGTTACCGGAGGCGCGGCCCTGACTAAACTGCCGGCGCACGGCCATAAACTTGCGCACCACCAGGGTTAACGAAGCCATTTCCATCAGCGGGAAAGCAAAGAGCTTAAACAGTTGCAGCCAGTGCTGATGCCCGGCAGGTACCAAGTACGACGCCGAAAACATACACACCATCACCAGCGGAGCGATGGTAAACTTACTGACCCTGGTTTTATGAATAAGCCAGGCATAAATGAGCGGTATGGTCAACAGCAAATCCACCGTGATGGCAGCCGACAAAACCGACGGCTTTTGATGAAAAAACGGCGATTTGACCAGCCAAACAATGGTTGCAAAAGCAGCGATGACGAAGCCGAAGGCCAGGTACAGGCGGTGATTTACAGCAGGTTGATGAGTCATGAAGCGTGGGTTTAGTGCATGCATTCAATATAGTTATTTAAAAGGCAACGCCGTCCTCAGTGCCCGGCTTTTTGACAGTGAATTTTGGTTGATATTTAAGCATCGTTTATTTCCTGTCTGGCGGGAGATTGGCGTTCGTAGCAACAGCAGGCTTAAGCTTATACCAAACCCACTATTAAGGCATGATGTCATTTCTGGCAGCAACTAAAAATACACTCAACGCCAGAAAAAACAGACTGCCTACAAAATATATTAAGACTTGATAATTGCCCCGCTTTGTTTCTGCCGGACTTTCGGACTGGTAGGTTTTAATTATTTTCAGGTACCTGCTTTTATACAGAAAAAGCAGGTCTCCAATCAGCATCAATCCGACAAGCAGTATCAGAAGAACAATAAAAAAGCTATCTCTCCAAATACCAATTCCGCAAAATGCATATAAGAAACATGGTATCGTCGACACATTTAGCACAATTGTAAACGCAAATTGGTTAGCAGCATTGATGTCCGCGTTATTCACTCTTATCCAACGCAGAAATTGGTAAAAACGATAGTATATGTAATCTAACTTCTCTATCATGTTGTTATAGCCGATGGATGGCGTTGCTAGCCGGGTATGTTTGTTTACCTTGTGGCGGGAGGTTGATGATGACATCAACCTTAGGCTGAAAATGGCCACGATTAATTCTTTACTTTGAAACCCTTGGTGGCTTATTGCACAAAATCATCAATTTCATTGCAATGTCTGATTTTGAATAAAACCACCATCAAACCTAAGCATTGGTTTGCAGTCCGGTAATATCTAACTGATTGATTTTATGGTACAGGGTTTTATTTGATTTTCGTATAAGCATCATATTAATGGCTATAAAGAAAACCATAAATGAAAGCATGAATGTACCTGGCATCAAAAACAAATGAATAACGGCAGCCAAAGTGGCTAAAGCGGTGAACGTATATAGTAAAAACGTTCCACTTGCTGTTGTTAAGAATGACGGTCGCAAGGTTATCTTCTCTACTGGTTCTTTGTTAAGATTATACCGGCTCACATAATGACAGAATACGTTTACTACGCTCTTTTTATCCTGAATTTGCCCGCAGACGTTTTGCTCCTTAACGGATAGTTTGTTACTCAAACCGTCATGTAATTTTACAGAGATACAGGTTACATCAGATGTTGAAGAACAACTGAATGATGCTATATCCCCCCAACTCATGTTGATTTGTTTTGTTAAACGAACGCTATTAATTGTATACTCCTGTACAAGTATGGTTTTATCATCAAACGTAAAAACAATATTCCTGGTAAATATTTCTTTAAAACGTTTCTGAAACATGAAGGGCAACAAGCTAATGATAATCCACACCAAAACGCCCAAACCTGGCATACCTAATTGTTTAAAGATGACAATGGTTAACCCGGTGAGTAAGGCGTAGACAGGAAAAGCATATAATAATGCTTTCCAAGGATTATAGTGTTGGCCGTTGTATATCGTTTTGCCGTCTTCTATTTGCTTTATTGTAGGTTCATGCATCATTATTAGTTTGGTCGCAAAAAACGGTGGTTTCTACT
>CAXYKR010000166.1:0-4358 GCA_964277815.1 uncultured Mucilaginibacter sp.
GGTTTTCCGCTCAATCCCAAACCCGGCGACCCGACCGACCACCCGCATCATATCGGCTTGTGGTTCAACTTTGAAAACCTGAACGGGCTGGATTTCTGGAATAACTCTTACGCCATACCCGCCGACCGTAAAAACCAGTACGGTTGGATACGAACCGAGAAAATTACCGAAGCTAAAAGCGGCAACACCGGCGTGCTGGCCTACCAGGCTAACTGGACTAACCAGAATAAAGAAGTTATCCTCACCGAAAATACCCGTTTTGAGTTTAGCGGCAATCAAAACCAACGCATTATTGACCGTATTACCACGCTTAAGGCAGTCAAAGAGGCCTTATTCACCGATGCCAAAGATGGCATGCTGGGTTTACGACTGGCGCATGAGTTGCAGATGCCTACCACTAAAGACGAGAAGTTTACTGACAGTAAAGGCATTGTTACCTTAGTAAAAGGAGGTACTGATAAAATACCTAACGGAAATTACGTTACCAGCGAGGGCAAAACCGGCGATGCGGCCTGGAGTACCCGCGGCACGTGGTGCAAAGTATTCGGCAAAATTGGAGCAGATTCGGTGAGTGTGGCCATCATCGACCATCCGCAAAATCCTAATTACCCTACCTTTTGGCATGCCCGTGGTTACGGTTTGTTTGCCGCCAACCCGTTGGGCGAAAAAATATTTACCAACGGCCAATCGGCTAAAAATCTGAAATTGCAGCCGGGGCAATCGGTTACCTTTAAATACCGGGTAGTCATTAGCAATGGTGCCCAAACGCCTGATGCCACGCAGCTGAACGCTATGGCCGGCAGTTTTGCTAAGCACTAATCTCAAAACCCAATAAGCGATATGAAAAAGCTGATATATAAAGTAAAGTTATGGGCGGCCGCAGCCTTGGTTTTGAGTTTATTTGGTAACAACGTAAATGCGCAAAGCAAGAATCTGATTTTTCCGGAAGCGCCGGGTATTGTTTCTTACACTTATCGTAACAACTTTGCCAAAGATGTGCCTGCAACGCTCGAAATCATTAAAAGTAATGGTATTACCGATATTGAGTTCTCCAACCTATTTAAGCAAAAATCTGAAGATTTGCGCCGAATGCTGGATGAGCGTGGTTTGAAATGCTCGTCGTACGGCGTGAGTTATACCGACTTGGTCGACAAAACTGATGAGGTGGCCCGTGATGCTAAAAACCTGGGTGCCGATTACGTACGTATAGCCGGTATACCGCACGCCAAAGGCTCTTTCACGCTTGACAACGCAAAGCAAGCCATTGCCGATTTTAACAGGGTTGGCAAAATACTCAAAGATCAATACGGCTTGATGGTCATTTACCACAACCATGGGTTTGAGTTTGAGCCTTACGAAAATGGAACGCTTTATGATTTCATGGTTAAAGAAACCAACCCGCAATACGTAGGTCTGGAATTGGATAT
Organism: uncultured Mucilaginibacter sp.; assembly: GCA_964277815.1. Taxonomy (GTDB): domain Bacteria; phylum Bacteroidota; class Bacteroidia; order Sphingobacteriales; family Sphingobacteriaceae; genus Mucilaginibacter. The sequence continues at coordinate 1,428 of CAXYKR010000166.1, forward strand.
TCTTTGGGCGTTTTTTCCCGGTCAGGACCCGGTTAAGCTTTTAAAAACTTATGGTAGCCGTTACAAAGCGCTGCATTTAAAAGATTTAAAGACTGGCGTTGTTGGCAATAACTCCGGCGGAACTGACCCTAACAACGATGTGATTTTAGGTACGGGGCAAATCAATATTCCCGAAGTGATACGCACGGCAAAGGCCGTGGGCGTAAAACACTATTACATTGAGGACGAAAGCAGTGCCTCAATTGAGCAAGTACCTCAAAGCATTAAATTTTTGCACACCATCAAAAAATAAAAGTAAATACACTACATCATGAATATTAAAAAACTCTATAAAGCATCCGCTTTGGCTGTCCTGTTCATCACGGTAGGCGGTTTGGCCAATGCGCAAAACAATACGTTAACGTCTAAGGAGAAGAAGAATGGCTGGAAACTGCTTTTTGACGGCAAAACCACCAAGGGCTGGCGCAGCGCTAAATCCGAAAGTTTTCCTACGGCATCTCCGGGCTGGGTGGTGAAAGACGGTATTCTGACCATACAGGGCACTAACGGTGCCGAATCGCAAAATGCCGGCGATATTATTACGGTTGATGAATATGGCCCGTTTGAGCTATCGTTTGATTTTAAACTCACCCGCGGCGCTAACAGCGGTGTTAAATACTTTGTTACCCTCGAAGAAAAATCAAATGGTTCGGCCATTGGTCTCGAATACCAAATACTTGACGATGACGTGCATCCCGACGCCAAACTGGGTCGCGACGGTAACCGCACGCTGGCCTCGCTTTACGATTTAAAAACAGCCGACAAGAAGGGTGTAGTTAGACCGATAGGCGAGTGGAATACCGGCAAAGTTATCGTTTATCCGAACAACCACGTGGAGCACTGGCTTAACGGCAAAAAGGTGTTAGAATATGAGCGTAAATCGCCGGAGTTTCGCGAACTGGTTAAAATGAGCAAATACAAAGTATGGAAAGATTTTGGCGAGGCTGATAAAGGGCACATCCTGCTACAGGATCACGGCAACGAAGTAAGCTTCCGCAATATCAAAATAAAAACGTTGAAATAACAGCGGCTAAATTTGCTCTGATGCTTGAGCCCTGATGTCTGTATACAAGGCTCAGTCAATAGAGCATTGCCTATTAACAGAATGATATTATCGGCTACATCAATACTAACCCGAAAGCTTGTTCATTTAAGCGGCGTTTGTCTGTTAATGGTTGTTTTATTTGCTTTCAGTGTTGGTAATCAGGTTAACCGTTATGAATTGAACGGCTTTGCGCAGGGCACTACATATCAGGTTGTTTATTACGCGCCTGACAGCCTGGTTAGTTTAAAGCAAACGGATAGTTTACTACGTAAAGTGGATTTGTCTGTTTCGCTTTACGAGCCATCATCCTTGATTAGCCGGTTTAACCGATCGGCCGACGGACTGGCGGTTGATGAGCATTTTAAGGTGTTAGTTACCCGGTCAATGCAAATTTATGAAGACACCGAAGGCCTGGTTGACCCTACGGTGAAACCGTTGGTAGATGCATGGGGCTTCGGTGTGGTGAAACCCAGCCAGGAGCCCTCGGCTGCACAAATTACAGCTTTGCTGCAAAACGTTGGGATGAAACACCTAAAGTTCAACGGGAATTATCTGCACAAAGACCGCCCCGGCATACAGTTAGACCTTAATGGTATTGCCCAGGGCTATTCGGTGGATTTGCTGGCCGGTTTGCTGGAGCGTAATCATATCAGTAATTATTTAATTGAGTTGGGCGGCGAGTTGCGGGTTAAGGGCAGCAAGCCCGGCGGTGAGCCTTTTGCTATCGGTATTGAGGGTGTTAATGACGATGTTGCAAACCCCGAACCTATACGCAAAGTGATTAAGCCGGGCAACGGAGCGGTGACCACATCAGGAAACTACCGCAAACATCACCAGTCTGGTGGTAAGGAGATTTCGCATATCATCAACCCGCTAACAGGATATCCCGCACAAAATGAACTCATCAGTGTAACCGTGTACGCTAAGGATGCAATTACAGCCGATGGATACGATAACGGCTTGCTGGCCATGGGCTTGAATCGGGCGTTAAGCTTTTTAGCCGGCCGTAAACATATAGGTGCTTACATGGTTTATCGGGATAGAAGCGGCGCTATCCACGATACCGTTACTCCGGCTTTTAAAGGATACCAAAAGTAATTTGAAAATGGAAAGAAGAGCTTTTTTAAAACATAGTAGTTTGCTTGCAGGTGGTCTGCTTGTTAATCAGCACACATTCGCCGCCGACGCCGGTCCGCTAAAAGTGGCTGTAATTGGTTGTGGCGACCGGGGTAAAGGCATTATGTATGTGATGAACGATTTGCCCGCGTTGTTCAAAGTAAATGCCATTTGCGATGTGCTCGACTTTCGTTTAAAAGCCGCTCAAAACATCAGCAAGTCAGGTTCGGTAAAAACGTATACCGATTACCGCCGGGTTTTGGACGACAAGGATGTTGATGCGGTGATTATAGCGGTGCCTTTAAATATGCATTACCCCATTGCCTCGGCCGTCATTAAATCGGGGCGGCACCTGTACCTCGAAAAAACGATGACTTATAACGCCAGTCAGGCGATGGATTTGGTAAAGCTGATGGCCGGGCGCGGCAAGCAGGTAGTGCAGGTCGGGCATCAGTACCGTTACTCGCCGCTGTACTACAAAGTTAAAGAATACATTAACAAAGGATATTTAGGCAAAATTACCCAGGTAGACTGCCGTTGGGACCGTAACGGCAGCTGGCGCAGGGCAGTGCCCGAGCCGGGTTTAGAAAGGCAGATTAACTGGCGGATGTACAAAGAATATTCGGGCGGCTTGGTAGCAGAGTTATTATCGCACCAGATGGATTTTATTAATTGGGCGTTTGACACGCATCCCACACAATTCCAGGCCGCTGGCGGTATTGATTTGTATA
>CAXYKR010000167.1:0-28908 GCA_964277815.1 uncultured Mucilaginibacter sp.
ATGATGAATGGTTTTGAGTTTTTGCAGGAATATGATAAGTTGCCGGAACAAAATAAAAGTGCCAGCAAAATATTCATGCTTTCCTCGTCTCTTGACCCGGTTGACGTAAAACGCTCCGGTCAGAACAAATACATTACGCAGTTTATTCATAAACCCATTACCCAAAAAATACTGGAAGAACTGAGCGCATGATATTAGTGGCCGATAGCGGGTCTTCGAAAACCGACTGGGTGCTGGCATCAGATAAGCAAAAGCCGGTAAAATTTAGCACAGGCGGTTTAAACCCTTACTTTTTATCCGAAAAGGAAATTGTAAAAATCATTCAGGATGATGCCCCGGTAATGGTTAACCATTTTCCGCTGATTGAGGAAATTTACTTTTTTGGCGCCGGCTGCTCTAATCCCGACAAGCGCGAAGTAATTTCTAACGCCCTCACCCAATTATTCCCACGAGCTTTTATTAGTGTTGACAGTGATTTGTTAGGATCGGCTTATGCTACCTGCGGCAGTCATAAAGGTTTGGTGTGCGTACTGGGTACGGGTTCCAACATTTCATTTTTTGATGGTGAGGAAGTAGCCGCAGGAAAGCACGGACTGGGTTACATTTTAGGCGACGAAGGTTCGGGTACATGGTTTGGTAAAGCACTAATTACACAATACCTGTATAGCGTAATGCCTGCCGAGATACAAGCTCAGTTTAAAGAAGCTTACCACATAACTAAAAACGAAGTTATTGATAGCGTATACTTTAAACGCAAGGCCAATTCTTACCTGGCATCGTTCGCCAGCTTTATGTCGGTAATTAAGGATACGGAGTACGGTAAGAACCTGCTCAGAAAAGGCTTGACCGATTTTATCGAAATCAACATTAAATCCTACCCCGAATACCATCAACACGTTTGCCACTTTGTTGGCTCTATTGCTTACTTTTTCCGCGACGAGCTTAAAGCTTTGTGCGAAGAAAACGGTATTTCTGTTGGTAAAATCATTCGCCACCCCATTGATGATTTACTGCATTTTATCATCGGCCGCAATCATATACAGGTACAGGAATAATACTTCATAAAAAAGCCTGTACTTTACCAACATTGAATCAATAAAGCACAGGCTTTGAACACAGCTTTTTTTGCTATTTAGGCTTGCTCAGCAAATTCACAAATAAGCGATAAGCCCCAGGCACGCCAGCAGGTAACTGCCTGAAAAATGCCAGCGATGTGTAGATAAACCGGCCCTTACCATAATCAGCGGTTATCAACGAGCCTTTATTAGGGCTTTCGCCTGCGTCATTCATCTCCAATGCGGTTTTATATTCCGGGGCGATGTTGCTCACAAAATATAAGCCGCGCTCCTGCACCCAACCATCAAAATCGGCCTGGGTAATTTTGTTCGGATAGTTCAGCAAAGGGCTTTGCGGGTCGGTCACGGTAACTTTGGCAAACTCGTCGGTTACGCGTTGGTTAACCACACTAAATGGATACGGACCAATTTGCGGAACTACCAGGCCGGCAAAATTATTATACTGCACCACCAAGTTGCCACCTTTTTTTACATACTCCATTAGTTTAGGCTGTTCAAAGGCTAACCGAGAATCCACATTATAAGCTCTCACACCGGTTACAATCGCATCGTAAAAAGATAAATCGGTATTCATAATCTCGCCTTCGGTTAAAAAGTGCACCTCGTAGCCAACCTGTCTTAAAGCTTCGGGTATAAAATCACCTGCACCGGCTATGTAGCCAATTCGTTTACCTGCGGTTTTTAAATTCAGGTTAACCAGCTTAGCTTGCGCCGGCGGGAATAAGGTAATATTCGGGATATGCTCGTACCGAATACGTTGCAGCCCCATGCTAAATGTTTGGCCATTGGCAGTTACTATAGCCTGGGCTACACTGTTTTTGGCAGATGCGGATGGCATAATCATAAAGTTTTCGGTCCATTCATCGCCTTTATGCTTATTGCTGAAGTTAATTACAGCCGGGCTAATCTGCCAGCCAGTTACCGGTTTAATGCTGATGCTGCCGCTGCCGTTGGTAAAGCTTTTGAGTTTTACCTGCAACTGCTGCGGCTGGGTATTGCTGTACACATACACTTTATTTTCGATGGTGGCCGTAAACGGCGGGGCTATCTCAATAGGCTGGTAAACCTCTCCCCTGACCGGGTCAACATATTTATAAGCCAGTCGGCGCTCGTAACTAATAGGTTTACCGTCGATGATAAATTCGTAAGTTACTTTCAGTACATCCGGGTTTTCGGGGTTACCTGCCAGCCGGTCGTCAGTTAACGTATATGTACCTATACCGTGCGGCTGACCAAGCCAGTAAGGCTGGGTTACTGTAGCCGCATAAGCTTTGATTGATTTTTCTTGCAACTGGTTAGCCGGTAAAGTCATACCGGCAGTACCAAAATTTAACGCCTGTTTTTGGATACTGATGCCTTTCAGCTTTACCTGATCGTTATATCGGTCAAGTACTTGTGCCTTTATGGTAATGCTATCGCCTAAGGCATAACTGGCTTCGGTAGCGTAACTTTCAAACCACAAACCGGCACATGCAGCTATTAAATCATCCACCTGTTTTAATTTCTGGGTACGCCAGTAAGTATCAGGCACTTTCTCAATCTTACTGCGTAACTGCACCAGCGTCGAAACTGATTTTTCAGGACTATTGGCATCAAATTCTTTAGTTACAGCGGCCAGGTTTGCTGCAATATCATCACCGCCCTTTACCCGGCGCCAGGTAGTGGTTATACCATCCAGCAATTCGTTTTGCGGAGCATCGCCCAACAACGTTTTAAAATACTCTAACGACCGGCCACGCTGGCGTGCCGAACCAAAGCCCTGCGATTTATGGTTAGACCTACTTTCGGCAGCAATTTCGCCGTAACCTTTACCCAAGATTGGGTTATACACCCCCACATCAATTTTAAACTGGCTGTCGCTGGTGGTATTGGCGCCGCCAAAATTAAAGGTATTCCATAGCAAGCGTTTGGCTTGCCACGGCTGTACATATTTCAATTGCTCAGGGTATCGTTTAGGGTCGGCTGCAGCGGTAAATGCTTCCTGCGCCAGTATGGCCGACGACGTATGGTGTCCATGTCCGCCCTCGCCCGTAGTCGGGAAACGGCAAATCATTACATCAGGTTTAAACTGGCGTATCACCCACACCATGTCGCCCAAAATTTTATCACGGTCCCATATTTTCAAAGTTTCTTCCGGCCCTTTTGAGAAGCCAAAGTCGTTGGCCCGGGTAAAAAACTGTTCGGCACCATCTACACGCCGGGCAGCCAGCAGTTCCTGGGTACGTATCAATCCCAGCAATTCGGCTTGTTCATTACCAATCAGGTTTTGTCCGCCATCGCCACGGGTTAAAGCCAGGTAGCCGGTTCGGTAACACTTCTCCTGCGCCAGGTAAGCCAACAGGCGCGTATTCTCATCATCCGGATGAGCGGCGATGTATAATACGCTTCCTAAAACATTCAGTTTCTTAAAATCCTGTTTTATAGTAGCCATATCGGCGGGCGGAGCAGTTTGCGCAAAACCGGTGTGCACCAGCAATATCAGGAAGGGTGCCAGTTTAAATATTTTCATAAGCAAGGAAATAACGCCTTTATCATTTGTGCAAATATTAAAAACAAATAAGAAAGCCAAGCTATTACGCTTTAAATATGCCAATTTATAAAGCCTTTTCGGCTTTTGATTACAAGCATTTTACATAAACATTACAAGAATTATAAACAATTAATCAATCGTTTGATTAACTTTGTACATCGAAAAGGTAATGGAAAAAGAAAAGATTGATAAAAGAGACCATATTTTGGACGTAGCCGAAAGGATATTTGCCGAGTATGGTTTTGACGGTGCTTCTACCCGTTTAATTTCGGGCGAGGCGGGCGTAAATATGGCCATGCTTAATTACTACTTCGGCTCTAAAGAAGGCTTACTGATTGCCATTTTTGAGCGCCGGACTTCTACCTTTCATAGCTTAATAAAAGACATTGGTAAAAAAGAAAATACCACCTCATGGCAAAAGGTTGAAGAATATGTAAATGCCTATCTGGACCGCGTTTTTAATAACAACTGCTTTCAGAAGGTAATTCATCAGGAAATGGCTGTAAAGCGTACCGGTGAACTGGCCGATAAAGTTATCCAGATGATTATGCAAAACGTGCTGGAGTTCAGAAAAATACTGCACGAAGGCATCGAGAAAGGCGAGTTTGGCAAAGACACCGATACGGACATGGTTGTAGCAACCCTTTTTGGTATTAAGAGCCAGTTGGTTAATGCACCGCAGATTGCCAGCATCATGTTAGGCTACGATACGCAAGACACGCAAAACATCGACGAAAAATTAAAACCCAGGGTAAATAACTACCTCAAAAAATTACTCAAAGCATATTTACTTGTTGAAAATGACAACGAACACTAATACAACCGACAATCACTTTATTTTAAAAAGGCTCCTGGCTAAGCCATGGCGTGCCGGCGTTGTTGCCGTTGTTACGGCAATGATGTTTGGTAATCCGGCAGCCGCCCAGGACCGCACCCTTACACTGGATGAAGCCATTAAATTAGGGATAGAAAACAGCAAAACGTTAAAGTACTCGCAATCAAAAATTGACCGTGCTGTAACGCAGTATAACCAGGCTAAAGACCAGGCTTTACCTACCGGAAGCGCCAGTTTTATGTATAGCCGCGCACAAATTCCGGCCAACCGCCTGGACTTAGGCCCCGATGCTTCCTTCAGCTTGCCTAAAAGCGCTAATGCCAACTTAGGTATCGTATCGGTTGAAGAGGTAATTTACGGTGGTGGCCGTTTGCGTTACGCTAAAGAATCAACGGATTTGTTAATTCAGGTAGCCAAGCTGGATGCTGATAAGGATAAAGAGCAGATTGCATTAAACGTAGTGAATGCTTACTATAACTTGTATAAGGTTTTACAAAGCAAACGCGTGGTTGAGCAAAACCTGAAAGCCATTGACCAGCAGATACATCAGGCACAACGTTTTTTTGACCAAGGCATTGTAACCCGCAACGACGTATTGCGTTTCCAGTTACAACGCTCAAACGTTGAACTAAACGGTATTGAGCTGGAAAGCAACCGTAAAGTAATTAACTATAGTTTGGACATTTTGCTGGGACTGCCCGAGAGCACCCAGATTAATATAGACCAGATTACCAATAACAGTTTACAGGTAGCGCCATTAGCCAGTTACCTTGATACGGCCTTAACTGACCGCCAAGAACTACGTACTATTGATTTGCGTACCCGCGTTGCTGAAACTAACATTAAAAATGTACAGGCTAACAAACTGCCTACTTTGGCAGCCACTGCAGGTTTGTATTATGTGAATGCCTCGGCTAATCCTTTCCCTAACAGTGGTAAATTTATTACGCCTTTAACCGCAGGCCTGGCTTTAAACTGGAACTTTGGTTCGCTTTGGAGCAATAAAAACAAGGTTGCCGAAGCCCGTGTGCAGCGCGAACAAACCGTGATTGAAAAAGGCATTACAGTTGATAATGTAAAAACTGAGGTTAACCAGAATTATCAAAATTACCTGACAGCGGTTAACAAAATAAAACTGCTTGAAACATCAATTGCACAAGCTACTGAGAACAACCGCATATTAACATCAAAATACGCTAACTCAACCGCCTCGGCTACAGACCGTGCTGATGCCGAAACCTTACTGTACCAGGCACAAATAAACTTAGAATTAGCTAAGGCTGATGCTGTACTGGCTTACTATAACCTGCTTAAAGCAACCGGAAAACTCACTAAATAATAAAACAACACAATTCTACTATTAATACAATGGCACAAGAACAAGAAATTCAACACGAAGAGAAGAAAAAACCTAACCGGGTTATACCTATCATCTTGGGTATCATCATTATTGCAGGTTTAATTTTCGGTGTAAAAGAATACATTTATTCGAGCAAGCACGAAGACACCGACGATGCGCAAATTGATGCCGACATCAGCCCGGTAGTAGCCCGCGTTGGCGGCTACGTAGATAGCATCTTTTTTGAAGACAACCAACACGTTGAAAAAGGCCAGGTACTGGTTAAAATTGACGACCGCGATTACCGCGTTAAGTTAGAGCAGGCCCAGGCTGCACAACAAGGTGCAGGCGCCAGCATTGGTGTAGGCGAATCGCAGATTTACAGCACCGCAGCTAACGCAGCCAGCGCTAAAGCACAGGTTACCTCGGCCGCTGCACGACTGGAGAAAATGCAAAAAGATTATGCCCGCTATGCTAACCTGGTTAAAGACGGCTCTATCACTCAACAACAGTTTGACCAATCAAAATCTGATTTGCAGGTAGCCAAAGCTAACTACCAGGCTGCTATTGACCAATACAAAGCTGCACAGCAACAAGTAGGTACCACCCGTAAGCAATTAAAAGTAACTAACACCGGTGTTAATCAACGCCAGGCCGATGTTGACTTTGCCAAACTGCAGTTAAGCTACACTACCATTAAAGCGCCGGCCAGCGGTATTACCTCTAAAAAGAGCGTACAGTTAGGCCAGCTGGTACAAGCCGGACAAACTTTGTTTTCGGTAGTTAACGATAACAGCTTGTATGTTACCGCCAACTTTAAAGAAACCCAGTTAGAGCACCTGCGCAATGGCCAGAAAGTTAAAATAGAGGTGGATGCATTTCCTGACCTGGACATCGAAGGTTCGGTTTATAACTTTTCGCCTGCTACGGGTGCACGCTTCTCTTTACTTCCTCCGGACAATGCTACCGGTAACTTTGTAAAGGTTGTGCAACGTGTACCTGTTAAAATTAAAATAAACGGCAACAAAGAAACCTTAGATAAACTGCGTGCCGGTATGAGCGTAAACGTTTCGGTTTCTACCAAAGACTAAATTTAAATGGCTGAAGTAGGATTTAAAAAGTGGATTATTACCATTACGGTAATTACAGCTTCATTGCTGGAGCTGATTGATACCACGATTGTAAACGTATCCTTGCCAACCATACAGGGTAATCTGGGTGCCACGCTCGAAGACGTGGCCTGGATTACCACCGGTTACGCGGTGGCCAACGTAATTATTTTACCCATGTCGGGTTGGCTGGGTGGCTTTTTTGGGCGAAAAAATTACTTTTTAGCCTCTATCATCATATTTACCATTGCCTCATTTTTGTGTGGTAATGCTACAAGCTTATCAGAGCTGGTTATATTCCGTATTGTACAGGGTATGGCTGGGGGCGGATTGATATCTACCTCGCAAGCCATTTTGCTGGAGACCTGGCCGCGCGAACAAGTGGGTACTGCTACCGCCTTGTTTGGCCTTGGTGCCGTAGTAGGCCCTACCGTTGGACCAACCATTGGTGGTTACATTACCGACCATGCCTCATGGCCATGGATATTTTATGTAAACATTCCGGTAGGTGCACTGGCTGCTTTCTTTACCTATACCTTTGTGCGTGAAACACCCAAAGAGGGGCGCGACAAGCCGATTGACTGGTGGGGCATTGCGCTGCTGGCCATTGCCGTGGGCAGCTTGCAAACCATCCTTGAAAAAGGTGAGTCTGAAGATTGGTTTGCTACTCCATACATCACCGTACTTACTGCTACTGCAATAATTGGTGTGTTCCTCTTCATCTGGCGTGAGCTGAGTACTGACCACCCTATCGTAAACTTTAGTATAATGAGGCACCGCAGCTTCTCGATAGGGATGTTTACCTCCTTTATTTTGGGGTTTGGTTTGTACGGCTCGGTGTTTGTGTTCCCAGTGTTCTGTCAGGCATTATTGGGCTTTTCGGCGCAGCAAACGGGTGAGCTATTGTTTCCGGGTGGTTTATTTACCATAGCCATGATGCCTTTTATTGGTAAGATGCTTAACAAAGGTATTCCGGCCCAGTTTATGGCCACTATTGGCATGTTCTTATTCTTTGTGTTTACCCATATGTTATCCGGCTCAACTCTGGCCACCGGTCGCGGAGACTTCTTTTGGCCGTTAGCCATTCGCGGTATCGGTATGGCCTTGTTGTTTGTACCATTAACCACACTGGCTATTGCCGATTTGAAAGGCGCCGAGATTGGGCAGGGTACAGGTTTAAATAACATGATGCGCCAGTTAGGCGGGTCGTTTGGCATTGCAGCCTTAACTACCATTATCCATATACGCCAAGGCATACACCGCAATAACTTGCTGGTTAACATCAATCAGTATAACCCTGCGTTTAATCAACGCTTACAGGGCACCATCAATAGTTTTATGGCTCATGGCCGCAGCATGGCAGATGCTACAAAGATGGCCTATGCCGCTATAGAAGGTACTATTACCCGTCAGGCTATGCTGTTAACGTATGACGATGCTTACTGGCTTACAGGCCTCGTAATGCTGTTCTCGATACCATTATTGTATTTACAGCCGTTCCGCAGAAACCTGAAAGCGGCTGCTGATGCGCACTAAAATAAAAAAGCCGTTCTGGAGTCAGCAGAACGGCTTTAAGTACTAAGTACAATCAATTTGTTTTGTTTAACGCCTAAGGCCGTAATTCTAAGGGTTGAGCATAAAATTACCTGGCCTTAAGTGTGTTTAATCTTGGTTCTAAATTTAGCTTTTTCTATATTAAAAAGCAAATATTTTCAAATAACCTTAAAAAAAATGGAGATGGTTCGAAAATCAGCTCCATTTTTTATTTAAAATATTGGCAAATAGTTAATAAATCACTTTGCCGGTAGCGGTTACCAACGACGCTATACGAACGGCATCAAAAATACGCTCTTCGGTAGTGCCTAATTTAATCAGCGAATCTTCATGGGCGTTTACACACATTTCGCAACCGTTTACGGCCGAAATAGCCAGGCTCATCAACTCAAAAAACTCTTTACCGGTTACAGGCTTCATCATCAGCTGCATGCGGATGCGCGCCGGGATTTGCGTATACTTTTCTTTCTGCGTAAAATGGCGGAAACGGTAAAACACGTTGTTAGATGCCAGTAACGAGGCACAACCTGCCGCTTCGCCGGTTTCGGCCGCAGTAGCGCCTTGCGCTTCGGCGTATTGGGTAAAGTATTGTATCAGCGGCTTGTTATTGTTGTTAATTGCCGTGCTCAACGCTAGTAAGGCGCATTCTTTAGTACTCAGGTGTTCTGAGGTAAGCGTGCTGGTCAAGTTCAGTTTTAAATCGCGTAGGTAGCGTGATTCGCCTTTTTCTAACAGGGTCAGGCTATCGGTACGATAATCTTTATCAACGCCTACGCTCTGTAATAGTTCTTGTATGGTTTCAGTGCTTTCGCTCATCTTAAATTTTTATTGGGCAGCTCATACAAAGGCTTACTTATATAGTGTTGCCTCTGCTACAAGCTGGTGAATTATACCGTTTGGTTTAGAAACAAAAATCCCCGTAGGATTTAAATACGGGGACTTTTATAAAGTAATTATGCAGTTAAAGTTTCCTGACCTTTTTCCCAGTTACATGGGCAAAGTTCGTCAGTTTGTAAACCGTCTAATACACGTAAAACTTCTTTAACGTTACGGCCTACATTCAGGTCGTTAACACATACCCAACGTACAACGCCGGTAGGGTCAATAATGAAAGTAGCACGGTAAGCAATTTTTTCAGTAGGCTCTAAAATACCTAACTCTTCTGCTAATGATTTTGAAGTATCGGCCAGCATTGGGAATTTCAGGTCGCGCAGGTCGTCATGGTGTTTTCTCCAGGCAGCATGCACAAACTCAGAATCGGTAGAAGCGCCAATTAAACGGGTTTCGCGGTCGCGGAATTCACCGTAGCTTTTGTTGAACTCAGCAATTTCAGTAGGACAAACAAAAGTGAAATCTTTTGGCCACCAGAACATTACCGTCCAAACGTTATCATCGTTAGCTAAAAAATCAGAAGTAATGTCTTCAAACTCTTTACCTTTTTCAAGGCTTACTACTGCTTTTTTATTAAATGATGGAAATTTTTCACCAACTGTTATCATAATGTGTTATTTGTTATAATTTTCACAAATATAGCTTTCTTACAACTACACCATTATTTTATTAATCAATAGCCCATAGGATTTATCTATACATGTTAACATCCATTATAAAGAGCATTGAAACTATCGTGGCTTATGTTTTGCTTACTCTGCCTTATGGAATTTGCTGAACTACAAGCGCTAAAAGCACAATACAAGCCCGACGAGATTAAGATATTATTTATTGCTGATGGAATACCTGTTAAAGACCGGTATTTCTATTCGAAAAACTCCAATATGTACAAAGCAGTAAAAGAGGCTTTTACACGGGTATTCGGCGATTTTAAAAGCGACGACGAATTTTTAGCTTTTTTTAAAGACATAGGCGCCTATTTTGAAAACTTAAGCAAAGTGCCTATAAAACTACTACCGCCGGCCGAGCAACGCCAGGCCCGGCAGGAAGGTGTACAGCCTTTAGCGGAACGACTGTCAGAAATGCATCCACGGATAATCATCATTTCCCTAAAGGCTATTGAAAAATATGCCCGTGAAGCCATTAAAATCGCCAATCTTACTTCGGTAGAACACATTGCCGTTACACCCTTTCCGGTTAAAAGCATGACCAATGTAAACAACTGTATCAACGGCATTGTAAGCGCCCTTAAGTCAGTTGATTGGGGAATATAATGTCATAGAAAAAAGCGCCCCTTGCTGAATAATTGCGAACGGCGCTCTTTATGCATTTGGGCACTACTGCTTCAGTGTTTCTTCAAACAGCTTGTAGATGCGTTTGTACTCATCTGTCCAGCTGCTGGGTTGTACAAAGCCATGGTCTTCTACCGGGTACGAGGCCAGTTCCCAGTTGTCTTTATGCAACTCAATCAGTTTTTGCGACAGCCGGATAATATCCTGATAGTTAACATTGACATCTACCATACCATGGCACATCAGGAGTTTACCTTTTAAGCCATTGGCAAAATAAATAGGCGAGCTCTGCTTATAAGCTTTCTCATCAGTGAACGGCTCATTCAAAATATTTGAGGTATAGCCATGATTGTAATGCGCCCAATCGGTTACCGAGCGTAGCGCTGCGCCTGTAGCCACCACATCCGGCTGGGTAAACAACGCCATTAAGGTCATGAAGCCACCGTACGAGCCGCCATACATGCCTACGTGTTTAGGGTTTACCCCATACTTTTCTACCAGGTATTTGATACCGTCCACCTGGTCGTCCAGGTCTTTGCCACCCATATGGCGGTAAATGCCCGTGCGCCAGTTGCGGCCGTAGCCGGCACTGCCGGTGTAATCAATATCAATAACGGTATAACCATTATCGGCCAGCAGGTTGTTAAACATATACTCCCTAAAATAGGAACTCCACCAGTAATGTACATTTTGCAGATAACCGGCGCCATGCACAAACACTACGGCAGGCTTGGTCGGATGTGGTACCTTGGGCGTATACACCCGGGCGTAAACATCGCTGCCATAACGGTTTTTAAACGTTACCATTTCCGGGTCGCGCCAGGCGTATGAGTTAAATTCGGCCGAGGTGGATTGGGTGATTTTAACCGCTTTAGCGCCCGGCTTATTGGGTTGCAGATATAGCTCCCAAGGCTTGTTGGCATACGAATAGCGGATGGCCAGCCATTTTTCATCTGGCGACAGGTCAACTTCATTGCCGCCTTTCATGCTGGTTAATTTTACAGGCTGGCCGCCGGTTACCGGCAAACGGTAATAATGCGTTATACCCGGATGCTCGATGTTGCCGGTAAAGTAAAAATATTTATTGTCGTTAGACAGGTGCAAGTCCGACACTTCCCATTTTCCGCTGGTTAATTGCTTTTTTGCGCCGGTGGTAACATCAACCACGTAAATATGCGAATACCCGCTGGCCTCGCTCTGGAAAAAGAAATGCGTGTTATCTATCCAGCCATTGCTGCCAGATGTAAAACCGCCGCCAATGCCGGGGCCGCCAATCCAGGCTTCATCGCGCTGACGGTCCAACAAACTTAACTGACCTGTTGCAGGGTCGAGTTCCATTATCCAGCGGTCTTTATTATCCTGCGAGGTAACCACGGCAACAGCATATTTCCCGTTATCATTCCAGCTAAGGCCTTGTACTACCACTTTACGGTCTTCGTTTAGTTTGGTACGTTCTTCCAGTTGTTTAGGGTAATCTTTTACATAATCGGGCAAATCTTTAATGCCGGGGATTTCTTTGGTAGATATGACATACACGGTATCGCGCTGCCTGTCGAAAATAAACGATTGCGAAGTAGGCTGCGGACTACCTACCTTAGTGCGGTTCGGAATATCCTCTGTAAACCCCGAAGCAGTTACATAAGCGGGCACCTGAGTAATCTTGGCGCCATCAGCCATCTTAATCAGTCTATAATTGATATACCGGCTATCAGGGCTTAGCTGCACAAAACTCAGCGATTGGTCGCCGATGGCAATAGATTTAAGCGATTTGGGCTGCAATGCCTTACGCTCAGCAGCATCTATCTTATCATTTTTCTCTTTTTCTCTGATGACCTCGAACAACTCTGTTTGCTCGTTACGTAACCAACGCTCTTGTGCATTGCCCGTTGCAGTACTATTTTGCTGATTGCCGCGCCCCACTCCACTGCGTGTACCCGAATTGGCAGCTGTAGCAGTGCCGGTACGGGTAAAATTGGTTAGCTGCATAAGTTCGCCAGTGTTTAGTTTGATGCTGTACAGGTTATCGTTCCGTATAAACAGTACCTGCGTTTCGTCGGCACTAAAAGTTGGGTAACTCTCACGCTCAACGGTTGTAGCCAAAGGCTTAGTCATGCCCGATTTAACATCCGACAAAAAGATGTCGCCGTTGCGCTCAAAAAGCTTAATGGTGTGTTTTTTATTCCAAACGCCACTGCCGCTTAGCATCTTACGCTCGCCCAGGCTCACTTTCTGCGGTGTGTAACTGCCGGTAGTGATGGCATACATCACGCTACGGTCGGCATTCTCGGGGTTCCAGTTAAAATACACTTTTTTGCTGTCGTCGCTCCAGCGGATGTTTTCGGGCGAGGTTCCCATCCATTTGGAGTCGCTCATTATTTTTTCGACGGTTAGCTTTTCCAGTTTTTGTGCATACAAGCTACCGGCAGACAGAACAAGGTACAGCGTAAAGATTTTTTTCATACAGTGGAGTTAACAATAGCAGGCTAAATATAAGGTCAATTGCATTATGATTAAGCTTTTATGCCTTTACCATATTATTTTTACTTAATGGAATTAACAGGAACCGGCTTTATCATGCGCCCATGGCAACTTGATGATGCCCTATCGTTACAGCAGCATGCCAATAACTTTAATGTAAGCGCTTATTTATTAGACCGCTTTCCGTTCCCTTATACACTGCCTGATGCCGTGAGCTGGCTCAACAGCCAGCTACAAAACCCCGGTCCGTTAAGTAATTTTGCCATCACTATAGGCGGGAAAGCGATTGGTGGCATAGGGCTTGAATTCAGGCACGATGTTTACCGCAAGACTGCGCTGATTGGCTATTGGCTTAGCGAAGATTATTGGGGCCGTGGCATTATGCCCGAAGCGGTAAAGCTAATGACCGACTACGCCTTTGCCAACCTGGATTTGATTTGCATACAAGCCGGCGTGTTGAGCGCTAACCCAAAATCAATGCGGGTACTCGAAAAAGCGGGTTACGAAAAGCAGGGTGTGTTGCGGAAGTGCATTGTTAAACGCGATGAAGTAATGGATGAGCATGTGTACGCTGCGTTTAAGGCATAGCGGTGCTTCTTTCACTCCTTAAAGCAATAGCGATGTTGTTTGCGGTTATATTGAATTTTGCTTAATTAGCGTTTTACCTATGATAACCTATCAACTTTTAGTCAAATTGCTGTACCGATGAAAAAAACAAGCTGTTTATTCTGGACTGCTTATTTAACTTGCAGCCTATGTTCTGCGCAAACTATGAATATTAAAACACCTGCCTACCCTCAAACCCAAAAAGAAACGGTTAACGATACCTATTTCAATACCACCGTTGCCGACCCATACCGCTGGCTGGAAGACGACCGGGCCGAAAACACCAAGGCTTGGGTAACCGCTCAAAACCAGGCAACTCAAAGCTACCTGAGCCAGATACCTTACCGCGAAACCATCCGCAAGCGGCTGGAAACTTTGTGGAATTACGAAAAATACAGCGCCCCTTTTAAAGAAGGTGCTTATACCTACTTTTATAAAAATGATGGCTTGCAAAGCCAGGCTGTATTGTACCGGCAAATGGCCGGAGGGCAGCCCGAAATATTTTTAGACCCTAACCAGTTCTCGAAAGACGGGACTACCTCATTGGCTAATATTGGCTTTAGCAAAGATGGTAGTTTGGCGGCCTATCAGCTATCGGCAGGTGGGTCTGACTGGACCAATTCGGTAGTGATTAAAGCATCCGATAAAATGCCGATTGGTGATACCTTGAAAGACATCAAATTTTCGGGTATTGCCTGGAAAGGAAACGAGGGTTTTTACTATAGCAGTTACGATAAACCGAAAGATGCCAGTCAGCTATCGGGTATGACCCAGCACCACAAGCTGTACTATCATAAATTAGGCACGCCGCAAAGCCAGGACCAGCTTATTTTTGGCGGCGAACAAACGCCCCGCCGTTACATTGGCGCTTACTTAACCGAGGATGAACGCTACCTGGTGATTACTGCGGCCAACTCTACTACCGGAAATGAACTATACATCCAGGATTTAGGCCAGCCCAACAGTGCTATTGTAAACATTGTAGATAACATGGACAATGTACACGCCGTAATAGATAACGTTGGCAGCAAGCTGTACATCTACACCAACCTATACGCGCCAACCTACCGACTGGTAACTGTTGATGCAGCTAACCCACACTCGGGTAACTGGAAAGATTTAATTCCAAAAAGTAAAGACGTACTGGAGGTATCAACCGCGGGTGGAAAGCTGTTTGCTCACTATTTAAAGGATGCCACCACGTTTATACAACAGTATGATATGAACGGTAAATTGGAACATGCCGTTGCTTTACCTTCGGTGGGCACGGCATCTGGTTTTAGCGACAAAAAAGAAGAAAAGGAGATTTATTACACCTTTACTTCTTACACCTACCCGCCAACTATTTTTAAATACAACATTACTACAGGGCAATCCGAGGTTTATAAAAAGTCGGGGGTACAGTTTAATCCTGAGTTGTACGAATCGAAACAGGTATTTTATAAATCCAAGGATGGCACCACCATCCCGATGATTATCACTTATAAAAAGGGTACGGTACTAAACGGGCATAACCCAACCTTACTATACGCTTACGGCGGTTTTGGGGTTAGCCTCACGCCTGCCTTTAGCACCAGCAACATTGTACTGCTCGAGCAAGGTGGCATTTATGCCGTGCCCAACCTGCGGGGTGGCGGTGAATACGGCGAAACCTGGCACAAGGCCGGAACCAAACTCCGCAAGCAAAATGTATTCGACGATTTTATTGCCGCTGCAGAATACCTCATTAAAAATAAATACACCTCTAAAGATTACCTGGCCATTGCCGGTGGCTCTAACGGCGGACTATTGGTGGGCGCCACCATTACACAGCGCCCTGACTTATGCAAAGTAGCCTTCCCGGCGGTGGGCGTGTTAGATATGTTACGTTATAACAAATTTACCGCAGGCGCGGGCTGGGCTTACGATTACGGCACGGCCGAAGAAAGCGAGGAAATGTTTAATTACTTATATCATTACTCGCCGTACCACGCCCTGAAACCGGCCAGTTACCCTGCTACACTGGTTACCACCGCCGACCATGACGACCGCGTGGTACCGGCCCACTCGTTTAAATTTGCCGCCCGTTTGCAAGAGTGCCAGCAAGGCACCGCCCCTACCCTAATCCGCATTGAAACCAATGCCGGACATGGTGCAGGCCGTTCAACGGCACAAATTATTGGTCAGGAAACTGATAAATGGGCTTTTATGTTTACCAATATGGGCGTTGATTATAAATCCGTGAAATAGTTTATTTAGTGAACTCTCTCAACAGGTTATCATAAAAACGAGAAAGCCGCTTGGTGTAAGCGGCTTTCTCGTTTTTATATACTTTTAAATTTAGTCCCATTTTCCGTGACCACGGCCACGGTCGTCGTGGTCATGTCCGCGTCCTGGGCCACGACCTGGGCCTTTATCCCAACCGTTGTGGCGGCCATTATCGCCTTTGTATTTCACTTTGGCATTTTTGATAATTACTTGGTCATGGCGACCTCTGTATTGGGCATAACGGCTGCGGTATACATTGTTACGTTCCCAGGGATTACGGTCGTTAACTACTACTTTGTAACTGTTGTAGGGGTCAAAGTTGCCGAAACGTGATGGCAGATTACGGGCGTGTATCCAGCGATTGTTATTAAAATAGATGTACTCGCGGTCGGGCACCGAATAATAGGCATCAATATCGGGCATGTAATAATAGTTTACGTAATCATACCCTGCAGGGCCCCAGTCTGGCTGACTGCCAATATTTACATTTACTCTTACTTGTGCTTCTGCTTTGTTATTGAATGCAAGGCCACTTACTAAAATAGCTGCTGCAATGATGAACTTTTTCATAGTATCTAATAATTTGATAATATGACAATCATCACCGCCCCAAAGTTTAAAAAATAAATTGTATCGGTTTGGTTACAATTTTAGATTGGGCTGTTAATGCTTGTTGTTGTCATCAGCAGGTTTGGCAGCAGCCAGTGTGAATTGCGGTTTGCCAATTACTTTATATACCCCTTCACCTTTCAGTATGGCCGCAATTTGAATTTTATCCTGCATGGTTTTTACCGCTTGCGCCAGTTCATTATCGTACTTAAAGTTGGCCTCGTAACGCCCTTTTTCGAAGTAATAGCGCGAGGCTATTTCGTTTTCGAGTACCTGTTTAATTTCGGGCTTATGCACCTGCAAGTCATTCTTTTTGGTGCTTGATAATTTGTTTCTCAGTGCCTCCAGTTCGGGCTGCAGCTCAGCAAACTGCTTGTCTTTTGAGGCTTCGGTTTTCAGAGCCGACAGTATTTTTTCGCTGGCGGTGCTGTAGCTGTAATTTTTGCCCGACAGGTATTTTACAAAGTCGGCGTAATCTTCATCGCTCAAATTAAAGTTTTTAGCCGGACTTATTTTGGGGTGCGTACTGCGGTACACACTGGCGTAATCAAAAATAAGGTATTTACCCACCAGGGTTTGGGTAATATCGGCAAAGCGTTCCTGTTTTATGGCGATATCTGGGTAAACGCCGCTGCCATCATAAACCGAACGGCCCGCACGGGTTTTATATTCGTGCAATGATGAATCGGCCATTTTTAGTACACTGCCATCATCCTTACGGTGGGCATAATCCAACGCCTGCACGCAACGTCCCGACGGGATAAAGTATTTGGCAATGGTAATTTTAACCAAACTGCTGTAAGGCAAACTAAACGTTTGCTGTACCAGCCCTTTACCATAACTACGCTGACCAATAATAATAGCCCGGTCCAAATCTTGCAGCGAGCCGGCCACAATTTCGGATGCCGATGCCGAACGGCCGTTTACCAGCACTACCAAGGGCAGGTTAGGTTCTAAAGGCGCGTTGACGGTACGGTAAGTAAAATTCTTTTCTTTAATCTTCCCTTTTTGCGATACCACCTCTACATCACGCGGTACAAACAGGTTTACTATTTTTACCGCCTCCTGCAAAATACCGCCGCCGTTAGAGCGTAAATCGAGGATGATACCGTTAGGGTTATTTTTTTTGATGCTGGTTAAAGCGGCAGTAACTTCATCGGCCGAGTTTTCCAGAAACTTATCCAGCTTAATGTAGCCCATGTTGCCTTCCACCATACCGTAATACGATACATTAGGCTGCTTTATTTCTTCGCGGATGACGCTTTTTTCAATTTGCTCATCGCCGCGTTTAATCATCAGCTTCACACCTGCGCCTTTGCTGCCTTTTAGCAGCTGGCTTACCTGGTCGCCGTTACGGGCAGTAAGCTCGATATCGTTAATTTTAACAATCTGGTCGCCGGCGCGGATATCGGCCTTCTGTGCCGGGAAACCCTCAAACACCTCAGAAACATATACTTTGCCATTACGCGAAAATATGCCGGTACCAATACCGCCATACTGCGTGCTTACGTAATGCAGTTTGTAATCTTCAATTTCCGATTCGGGTACAAACTCGGTATAAGGGTCTAAACCGTTTAGCATGGCATCAACCCCAGTTTTAACCATTTGGGCCGAATTAATGTCATCTACATAATTTAAATTAACCTCTTTGTATACCGACGCAAAAACATCCAGGTTTTTTGATATCTGAAAAAGATCGTCGCTAAAGCTCCACACGCCGGTAGCCAGCAATGCGCCACCCACTATTACACCCGCTCTACGGTAAATTTGCTTTACACTCATTTGGCTTCTAAAATAGCTGTAAATTAGACAGATATATAAATATATGAAAAACCCTCCTGTTTTAGCAGAAGGGCACTAAAATTTTACAAGCGGTTGTTGTCAATATTTACCAGCGCCTTTTTAAGGGTAAACACCACATAATCGCGGTCGCGGTTTACCAGGGTGGCCAGTTTACCAATCAGGTTATCCTCCTGCCCCTCGGTATATTGCAATTGCTCATCGGTAAGCTCCCGGTATTTACGCTTCAATTTGATTTTAACACGGGGCCAGTCTTTATTACTGATACTGATTGCTGCCATAGAAACAAAAATATAAAAAAACGGCATTTAAAATAATGCAAGCCAAAATCTTAAAAGCAGTAATGTTTTTAGATAGATACCAAACTACTTACATTATCTCTTGCAACTTTTGCCAAATCATATCGGCAATAGCCTGCATGCCCTTATCGCCGGGGTGCCCTTTAACAGACTGGTCAACGTTGAGCCTGTCAAAAGCATAATTGGTAATGTCGAAACCCAGTGGCTCAAGCGACAAATACGGCTGGTGCTTTTGCATCTCGGCACTGGCATATCCCCTATCGGGCCAAAACGAGCCTACCGACAAAACCGTTAAATCGGGATTACCGTTTTTAAAGTAACTGATTAAACTGCTGTAGCGCTGCTGAAACAATGTAGCATCAAAACCTGCCTGCTGTACGTTTTCGCCAATGCGCAATATCAGCAAATCGGGCTTCAAGGTGCGATAGCCACGGAGGTCGTTGTTAAAGTCGTACTGTTTATAATTAAGCTCAAAAGCCGCAATGTTAAGCGCACGTACCCGGGCCGATGAATCTGCCTGTCTGAACTTAGTGCTCAATAAATGCACATAGTCCTTTTCGCGGCCGCTGGCTGCCATGCCCCAGCTATCGTTCCAGCCAATACTGGTATTGCGCTCGGAGTAGGTGATGCTGTTGCCTAAAATAATAATATTGGTAAATGCCTTAGGTTTAATATCGGGGCGTATACCACCTTTTTTACAGGCCGAAGTAAGTAGTATCAGCAAAAACAGACTCAGGTATTTATTCATTTTACGGGTTTGCTTAGTGCCAGGCTGCGCAAACTTACTAAAATTACCGGCGGCCTTTAACAGGCTGTACTTTAAGGTATGGCCTTAAAACGCTATTTTTGAGGATTGATGACTACCCGAAACAAAATATATTTTGCCTCTGATATTCACCTCGGTGCGTTAGGCTACCAAAGCAGCCGCGACCGCGAAGCCCGTATAGTGCGCTGGTTAGACAGTATTAAGCACGACGTACACGAGCTGTTTCTGGTAGGCGATGTATTTGATTTTTGGTTTGAGTATAAAACGGTAATACCGCGCGGATACATCCGCTTTTTGGGTAAACTGGCCGAACTGGTAGATAGCGGCGTAAAGCTGTACCTGTTTAAAGGCAATCATGATATGTGGATGTTTGATTACTTTATAAAAGAACTCAATGCCACTATCATCAGCGATGAATTAATTTTACAGCGGCAGGGTAAAAAACTGTACCTGCACCATGGCGACGGCCTGGGCCCGGGCGACAATAAATACAAGATGCTTAAAAAAGTTTTCCGCAGCCCTTTGTGCCAGTGGATGTTTGAGCGGTTGCACCCTAACCTGGGCGTGGGTATTGCCAACCGCTGGTCGCAGCATAGCCGGTTATCTAATGCCGCCGGGCAGGAGCAAAAACTGTTTGAAAACGAATGGCTGGTGAGCTTTGCCCGCGATGTCCTCAAAACTGCCCATTACGATTACTTTATCTTTGGTCACCGGCACATCCCAATGGTGATTGACCTGTCATCCAACAGCAAATATGTAAACCTGGGCGAATGGATTTTTAACAACTCCTACGCCGTGATGGAAAACGGCACTGTGCAGCTCTGTTATTTTGAACAGGAAGCTCCCGTTGTTCAGCCCGCTTCTGTTTAATCTTGAAATATTTAATAAACGACAACGCCATCCCCAAATAGGAATGGCGTTGTACTTTTATAATGGGGAGGTCAGTTAACCAATATTAGGATACACCGAAAGGTGCAACCAAAGCTACCACTTGTGCCATGGTTAATGGCTCATCAAAGCTTTCAATAGCAGCAGTGATAGAAGTAGTACCGCTTACGGCAGGCAGTTTGGTAATATCCACCCCGCCTTGCATGTAATTATTTTCGCCGGCGTAGTTACCGTCTACGGCAGAGATGCCGGTATCGTTAGCAACGGTTGCGCTACCAGATATCCACGGCTTGGTGGTAGTAGCACCTCTTGACCTGCGGATTTGACGAACAGCCGAAGCGTGACGGGCCTCAACCGAGTGGATGGCTAATGCAGCAGATAATACGGTTTGATTACCTAACAGGTTTGGCGCCTGGCCTTTGTAAGCACGTACGCCGGTATCTTCTAAAGCCTGGGCTACTGCTAAAAAGGTATCGTAGTTAGTAAATACGGTTGGAAAAGTACCTTTGGCCGTAAAGTCATACACCGCAGCAGGGTTTACCGCCGCCGAACCTAAAATATTTTTTAAAAATGCAACGTGTTGGTTTTCGTGGGCCTGAGCAGTAGTTAAATAACTTCTGTCGGCAGATGGGATAGTTAAACCGGTAGCGGCAATGCCTTGGTTGTAAAACGCTGCCTCTAAATACTCTAATTTTAAAGCATAATTTAACACATCGTTAACGGCTACGGTTGCAGTTTGTCCATAAGCTTTTTTAAACAAGGTGCTAACGGCAAATGGTAAAGCGGCTACGGCTACTTTTGAACCAAAGCTGGTAATATTTTTAATGGCAGCACGGCGCGGACTAATTCTGTCCTGAAATTCCGGATCTACCTTTTCTATTTCGGAGATGATATTGAAAAAATTCATGATAAAAACAGATTAAATGGTGTAACCAAAATTTCTTGCACTTACTTTTGTACTCAAGAACATATTAGCGGTAGGTAAAACCTGGGCAATAGCCATCACTTTATCCAAACCGTTACTATCTACTACGGTACTATCAGCATAGCTACCGGGGCTAATCAGGTTACGGATATACGCCGCGTGACGGGCCTCTACCGAAACAATTTTACCGGCCAGTGTTAAGTAATCGGCACTTTTAATCAGGTAACCTGCACCGTTGTAAGCTGCAACTCCCAAGTCTTCGAACGCTTTGGCAGTGTTCAATACGCTGGTACGGTCGCCAAAGTTGATAGAACTAAAATCTACAGTTAAACCGGCGATGGCATTAGCACCCAAAGCGGCTTTAAAAAACTCGCGGTGGGCCACCTCGTGGTCGCGGATGTCGGTTAACAGGCTGCTTTCGGCCGAGGTGATGTTAGCGTATGGCGAAGCGGCTACACGTACGTAAAACGCAGCTTCCAATTGCTCCAGCGCAAAAGCATAGTTCAGGATGCCTACATCGCCCGAACCGATATCTACAGCGTTAGTCGAATCGTTGTTTTTGTCTTTTTTACAGGCACTGGTCATCGCGATGGTGCCTGCGGCAACCCCGATACCGGCGTAGCGCAAAAATGACCGACGGGCCATGTTTTCGCTAAGCGAATCTTGTGGTGATAATGTTTCCATAATACAATGTTGTTAATTAGATCTCTTCTTGTTGGTTTATTATAACGTAACGAATATGTGATGACGTTGGATTGACAAAAACCACTTATTATCAACAACTTAATGGAGTAATAGTAAAAGGAGTAAAATATTAGTTAAAAAGTCGGAGATCGGAGAGTCCGTATTTTGGTTTGGGTGGGTATGCTAAAACGATATATTTTAGCGTACGAGCAGCTTTTGATTTTACCGGGTTACCTGCTGAAACTCAGTATATCATTTTACGCTGGGCTTACTTAGCGTGTACACTTACATGAAAATTTTTGCATGAGTTTGCGTACTTTTGTGAAATTTTTTGCAGAAAGTTGCTCCGGGTTCTCTTTTTAGGCGCCCGAAACAGCGCTGCAGCCACGCCGAGGAGATAGAAATACCATGTTAGATAAATTAGAAGCGATTAGAGACCGCTGGCAAACCGTTGAAAATGAATTGAGCAGCCCGGATGCCATGGCTGACATGAAACGTTTTGCCCAGTTAAATAAAGAATATAAAGACTTAGGTGTTATTGTAGAGCAATACAAAATCTACGCAAACATCATGAGCAACATCGACGCCAATAAGGAAATTTTAGCCACCGAGAAAGACGAAGAGTTTAGGGAGATGGCCAAAATGGAGTTGGACGAGCTGATTACCCAGCGCGACGAAAAAGAAGAAGAAATCCGCTTGATGCTGATTCCGAAAGATCCGGAAGATGCACGCCCTGCTATTGTGGAGATACGCGGTGGTACCGGCGGCGACGAGGCCGCCCTGTTTGCCGGCGACTTGTACCGCATGTATATGCGCTATTGCGAGCGCATGGGCTGGCGTACCGAACTGGTGGATTATACCGAAGGTACCTCGGGCGGTTATAAAGAGATTGTGTTTAACGTAAATGCCGAAGATGCTTACGGTACCCTGAAATACGAATCGGGCGTGCACCGGGTGCAGCGCGTGCCCGATACCGAAACCCAGGGCCGTGTACATACTTCGGCGGCATCGGTAGTGGTATTGCCTGAGGCCGATGAGTTTGATATTGATTTAAAGGTGAGTGATATCCGTAAGGATTTGTTTTGTGCATCGGGACCGGGTGGACAGTCGGTAAATACCACGTATTCGGCCGTGCGTTTAACGCACATCCCTACCGGTATTGTGGCCCAGTGCCAGGACCAGAAATCGCAGCTCAAAAACTACGACAAGGCTTTACAGGTATTGCGTTCGCGTATTTACGAGGTAGAATTGCAGAAACACCTGGAAGAAACCTCTAAAAAACGTAAAACTATGGTATCTACCGGCGACCGGTCGGCCAAGGTGCGTACCTATAACTATCCGCAGGGCCGGGTTACCGAGCACCGCATTGGTTTAACCATTTACAACCTGCCGGGCGTAATGAACGGTGATTTACAAGAGATTATGGAATCGCTGCAATTTGCCGAAAACGCCGAGAAACTGAAAGAAGGTACGGTAGCTTAATTATTTCAGAAAAAGTTGAAATAATTTTTGCTTACTGCCATCCAATTTCTATATTTGCATTCCCAAACGGGAGGAGTGGTAGTTCAGCTGGTTAGAATACATGCCTGTCACGCATGGGGTCGCGGGTTCGAGTCCCGTCCATTCCGCAAAAAGCGCTTATATCAATGATGTATGCGCTTTTTTTGTTGGGGATTTTGGTGTTTTTACTTTAACCGAACCCTTCATGTCATTGATCACATATAACCAGCCCTCCAAAAAAAGAAATAAACATTTCAATAGGTAAAATCTTAGGAAGTTTAGCGTATAAATTTCCTATCTTCCACTTTACATTGAAATGCCTAAACTAAATACAAATTCATTCAATACCCTTGACGATATGCTCATGGGTATCTATCAAGACTTGCTTAATCTACCAAGCGATATTACTACAACAAGAAGTGCTACTGGAGGAAGTACTAGTGAATTAATCGGAACAGTTGTGATTCTTAATAATCCACGAGCACGTTTAAGTCGTTCTGAAATCAAAGGAAAAGCATTTAGTCCAGTTGGTGAATTATTGTGGTATCTATCAGGCAGTAACAAACTAGACTTTATATCCTCTTACATTCCTCAATATAAAGCTGAAACCGATGATGGTCACTCTATATATGGAGCTTATGGACCAAGGCTATTAAATATGAGGGGAGAGCACAACCAAATAGAAAATATTTTCAATCTGCTCAAAGAAAAACCTTCCACTAGAAGAGCTGTAATTCAATTATTTGATAGTGCTGATTTAAGTGGGAATCATCGCGATATACCGTGTACTTGCAACTTGCAATTTTTAATCAGAGATCAAAAGCTACATTTATATGTGTCTATGAGATCAAATGATGCATATAAAGGGCTTCCACATGATATTTTTGCTTTTACAATGCTGCAAGAAATTATAGCGGTATCACTTGACGTCGACCTTGGCTATTATTATCACTCTGTTGGAAGTTTGCACCTGTATGAAAATGACAGAGATCATGTGAATCAATATATCAAAGAAGGGTACCAGCCGACAAAACTTTTCATGCCTTCAATGCCGAAAGGTGATCCATGGCCAGCGTTAAAAAATGTAATAGCAATAGAAGAAAACATTCGCAACAATAAAGATTTTGACTATGGCAATCTTGATTCTTATTGGACAGACATAGTCAAACTAGTTGAAATCCATTTTCTTGCAAAAGCAAAAAAAATTGATAGTATCAAAGGTTTGATATCTGGCATGAACACCATATATGCAATGTATGGCGAGCGAAAAATAAGTTAAATTCTGAAACTTCGATAAATGATAGAAGAATTGTCGTATTTGATTAAAAGGTTATCTGATCCAGAATTTGATAAATTGAATATAATTAATTGGGGAGCTCCTATTATAACTTTTGGTAATTTACAGGGCGCTAAAATTGCGACATTGGGCTTAAATCCAAGTAATAAAGAGTTTGTCAATAACAATGGTGGAGAACTTGTTGGCGAACAAAGACGTTTCCACACGTTAAGCTCACTGGGTATAAACAGTTGGTCTGAAATAAATAACTATCACTTAGAACTGATAATAAATTTATGCAATGAATATTTTTCACGCAATCCATACGATAATTGGTTTAAAAAACTCGATTATTTAATTTCTGGCACATCAATGTCCTATTATTTCCCTTCTTCATCTGCATGCCATTTAGATTTAGTTCCTTATGCAACTTCAGTTAAGTGGGGAGAATTATCATCATGGCAGAAAAATCAACTTTTGAAGCTATGTAGTGATATTCTTGGCAATCTATTATGTAAGTCAACAATAAAAGTCCTTGTACTTAATGGAAAAAGCGTAGTTGACAGTTTCGTAAAAATTTCAGATATAAACTTTACAGTATCTACTATGGAGGACTGGCATTTACGAAGGAAAGGCGAAACAAGTATTCTTGGTTTTGCTTATGAAGGAAAATGTTCTAAAATTGGCGATGTATCACTAAAATCACCAATCTATGTATTAGGTTATAATTACAACATTCAAAGTAGTTATGGAATCACTACATACGTGAAAGAATCAATTAGGAAATGGATTACTAATAAAACAGAACTTTACATATGAGAGTTTCTAGAGATCAGCATTTAGAAAGGACTTTATTAGATAAGCTGAATTTGTTTCAACAGACAACTCCACTTCCAGGCATTGCGAATCAACCGGAACAATCCGCTTTTATTCGACAGCTTGTTGACAGTATCAGACGCATAAAATATGTAACTGTAATACGTGATAAAGTTAATAGCATTTCCTGTATTGATCCAACTTTAGATGGATTCAACCCTATTAAAGCTGCAGCATTTCATCGTTCTAATGGCAATAGCGAGGAAGCTTGTTGGCTTGTATTTTTACTTACTCATTTCGGCAAAAACAAATATTCTGGATGGCAACTAGTAAAAGACGTTTATGGACAGATGGAACAGGGTGTTTTCGACTGGCATCAAGCCGTTAATAACCCGCAAGCTTTAGGAGTTTGGATTGATCAACAGCAAACCACTCTAAAGGCAAGAGGTGGAAACTTTGGCAATCATAGGAAATATCAGAGCCTAGATAACAACCACACTGGACGAACAATATCAAGTTACATAGAATGGATAGGACCTGCAAATCTACATTCAGTCAAATTCCTCCAATTAGAACCTGATAACGCAAATCCTAAACTACGTTTCAATACATTTTACAAAAACATGAAATATGTTCATGGATTTGGCCGTACTGCAATCTTCGACTATTTGACTATGCTGGGAAAGCTTAATTTAGTAGATGTGGAACCTGACTCTGTTTATATGATTGGAGCTACTGGCCCATTTGATGGTGGCAACCTTTTATTTACAGGCAATAAAGAAGGACATTTGTCGAGGATTCAATTAAACGATCTACTTGCAACTTTAGATAGACAGCTCAATATACCTTTTGGAATGCAAATTTTAGAAGATGCTATTTGCAATTGGCAAAAAAATCCAGCAAGATATGTATATTTCAATGGTTAGAATTCAGAATATTATCCCAAGAATATCGCCGCTTATAGGAATTAAATTTATTATGCTCAATCTTACCTGCGTACTGTAACTGTCCAATTATAATTCCTGCCGAGATGCCTAGTTCAGTTGCGAATCCGATAACGGCCCTTTTATTGCTCACTGGTAGGCGCATTAATCTTTCTCTATACTCATTAGGAACTAGTTGGGTCGCAGCAAAATCATTAGCCTCTTTCTCTTCATCACTGACAATTCGATCTCTTCCTAACTCTTCAATAAACACACTATTTTCTCCGTGCAGCAAAAGATGACCGGCTTCATGGAAAAAAGTAAACCAAAAATGATCGTCTGTTAAATACCGAAAACTTAACATTAACAATGCTTTATTAGGCGCTATAAATTTTGTTACTCCACTAGCTTGACAACCACTTGGTGTTCGAACAATTGCAACAGCAACACCACATTCTGCACATGCTTTGATTAATTTTGGAAGAAACACCTCAGGATCTTTAATTTTTGTTAAGCTCCTTATATAGGCCAAAGCTCCTTTGAAATTCTCGGGAGACCAATCTCTACAATCAACTAGATTACTTTGTAATTCACCTTGTCTCAACCAAGCTGCAACAGCACTTGGTTGCGGCTTGAAGCTTTGCGACGTACGGAATGAGACTTGCGCCATCTCGGCTTCATATTTAACATGCCATTCATTAATTGAATTAACACCAAAATATTGTAGTAATGCGTTAACATTTTTTGAAATATCCACTTTAATCCAACCCCAATTTATCATGTCTCTAATTGGTAATGATTTCAACCAAGACTGTTGATCTACTGCTTTTTGTTGGCGAAGCAAACTTTCTCTGTATTGTAATTCCCGACTTAACCAAAATTCTTCTGAACCGCCGAAGGTCTCAGAAAGCTTGTGAGAAACAGCTTCATTTATAAAAGCCTTACCATCCAATAAATCACGTACAAATTCAATGTCACTTTCCATTTGCGTAGCCAAATTACTTATCGACATATCCTTTTCTTCTAGCAAATCAATTATTGTATCGCCAGGAGATGATATCCAGTTAGGTTGAAATTTTTCTACGTATGACATATAATTCATTTATGAATAGTTACAATCTGGACTCGACTAACTTGCCGCCAGTTTAATTGGCCTGCCTCATCTAAGGGTTGATGCATGTGGACAGAACGAAAGATTAGAAAATCGGACGACGTTATATTTATTTGATAAGCTGGCTCACCTTCAAAAAGAAGTTCCTGCGGAGAGCCAGTTGGAATATCCGTAACGTGTTTAGCAGCCATCATATCGGCAAGGCGCGTTTTAAGTTTTGTTGCAACTGTAACACCTAATTCTTTCCGAGCGTAGTCCTCGTCCTCACATATCGTGCGCAATTTTGTATTTAAGAAGGAAATATACAACGTTATAGCAACTTATAATAGCGATACAATATTGAGGCTTTACTAGAAAGTCTGCCTAATTACTGTACAAGAATAACAAAATAGGCTTATCTTTCAAAGTGCCGCACTATTGGTTGAAGATTTCCTTTTAAGGTCATAGAGTCAAACCAATCTTAATTGAAGCCATCAAATAAGTTTTTTTACTTTGCAGAATGAGAGTACCAGTAGCTGCCGCTATAATAAAAGAAGGAAATAAGTTTATGATTGCCAAGCGTGCGTATCATAAACATTTAGGTGGATTTTGGGAATTTCCTGGCGGTAAAATTGAATCTAATGAAACGCCCGAATACTGCTTGATGAGAGAGCTAAATGAAGAACTCAAAATTGAAGTACAAATACTCAAGCTTATAGCTGAGTCTACTTATGATTATGGGTTCGTTAACATATTACTTAAAGGTTTTCTATGCCATTTGGTAAAAGGAGAATTTACTTTAACAGATCATGAAGATTTGAAATGGGTAACTTTAGAAGAGATTAAAAACTATAAACTGGCGCCAGCAGACTTACCATTTCTACCGCTGTTAGCTAGCTTATAAACTTTCTTTATTTTAGCCCCCTACCCACTCCGTCGGCGCTTTCCCAAACTTCTTTTTAAAAGCATGCGAGAAATGTGAGAGGCTTTCGAAGCCGAGGTCGAGGTAAATGGCGGAGGGTTTGCGGTGCTGGTGTTCGATGAGGCGGCGGGCTTCGGTAAGGCGTTTATCCTGCAGCCATTGGCGGGGGGCCATGGCAAACGTTTTCTGAAAATCGCGCTTAAAACCTGCCAGGCTGCGCCCGGTAAGCTGGGCAAACTTTTCGACCGGCAGGTTAAAATGAAAATTGCGCAGCATAAACTTTTCGAGGTCAATTTTATGCGATTCCGAAAAGTCGAACAAAAAGTTGCGCAGGGCCGGCATGGCCAGCAGTAACAGCTTCACCCCTTCTTTCACCTTCAGGATGCCCATCTCATCGGTCATGGCCGCACCCGAGCTGCGGGCATAAGGCACAATAGACTGAAAGTACCCTTG
>CAXYKR010000168.1:0-14717 GCA_964277815.1 uncultured Mucilaginibacter sp.
GAAAAAAACAAGTTACCCAAAATGGCAGAGTACCTGGTCACTAAACCGCTGCGAGCTGATAGTTTAATTAAGCGGACTGACTTAAAAGGCATTTATGCCTTAGGATACAAGGATATTTTGTACATTATTTATACCAAAAAACGCGGCAACACCGGTTACGTTGCTACTACTCTAAAGGCTCCGGACTATCCTACCAGCTTAATGAATTTTACCGAACCCTACGCCTTTTTTGATGCAAATGGAATTATTGCCAACCCAACATCCGTGGTTTTTGAGGGCAATTGGAGCACCGACCGCATCGCTAAACTTTTGCCTTATGATTACGACCCAAACAGCGGGAATAAACCGTGATAACAAAGCGTAGATACGCACCAATCTACTCCTACCAAAAGATATTTAGATTCATCACGTATGAAGATTTTTATAGAGACTGAAAGGTTGCTTTTAAGAGAATTAACGCCTGACGATGCAGAAGATATACTTCGCCTTGATGGCGACCCTGCTGTTCTTAAATATGTAGCGCAAAAGCCTATCGATGATTTGAATCAAGCGAAAGAAACGATTGCTTTTATAAGGCAGCAATATGTCGACAACGGGATAGGCAGATGGGCAATCATCGACAAAAAAACGAACGACTTTATGGGCTGGGGCGGATTTAAATTGATAACCACGCTAACAAATAACAAGTCGGATTATTACGATTTAGGATACCGGTTGATACAGTCTTACTGGGGTAAAGGATATGCTACCGAATGTTCATTAGCATGCATCGACTACGGCTTTAACAACCTGCTGTTAAATGAAATTTATGCCATGGCTGATGTAGAAAACACGGCATCAGTACACGTTTTGGAAAAATCAGGACTGAAAAAAATTGAAAAGTTTATTTATGAAGCCAAGTCGCACTATTGGTTCAAATTGACTAAAATGGAGTGGCCAAATAAATATTAACCAAAGTAATACGCTTCTGCATTTACAGTTTATATTAAAACAACAAAAGCCGCTGATTTCTCAGCGGCTTTTGTTGTTTATATCGGATTTGAAATTATCCTTGTTGCTCGGCTTCCGGAGTTTTGTTTTCGCCATTGTTTTTGGCAGAAACTTTAATCTCGTTAGCTTCTTTGTCAAAGTCAACTTCCAGGATATCGCCTTCGGCTAATTCACCTTTCAGTATTTCTTCCGCAATCGGATCCTCCAGGTATTTCTGAATGGCTCGTTTTAGCGGACGGGCACCGAAGTTTTCGTCGTAACCGCGGTCGGCAATTACTTCTTTGGCGTTATCTGTTAACTCAATTTTGTAACCTAAACCATTGATACGGCCAAATAATGAAGCCAATTCAATATCTATGATTTTGTAAATGTTTTCTTTGGTTAAGGAGTTAAACACAATTACATCATCAATACGGTTCAGGAACTCAGGAGCAAAAGCACGTTTCAGCGCATTTTCAATCACACCTCTCGAGTGTGCATCAGCCTGGTTCATTTTAGCAGCAGTGCTAAAACCAACACCCTGACCAAAATCTTTTAATTGACGGGCACCAATGTTAGAGGTCATGATGATGATGGTATTTCTGAAATCCACCTTACGACCTAACGAGTCTGTTAACTGACCTTCGTCCAACACCTGTAACAGAATGTTGAATACATCCGGGTGAGCTTTCTCAATCTCATCCAATAACACTACAGAGTATGGTTTACGACGTACTTTCTCAGTCAGTTGTCCGCCTTCTTCGTAACCTACGTAGCCCGGAGGCGCACCTACTAAGCGTGACACGGC
The DNA here is from genome assembly GCA_964277815.1 of uncultured Mucilaginibacter sp. Classification (GTDB taxonomy): domain Bacteria; phylum Bacteroidota; class Bacteroidia; order Sphingobacteriales; family Sphingobacteriaceae; genus Mucilaginibacter. The sequence goes on from CAXYKR010000168.1 coordinate 1,778, forward strand.
AAATTTCTCCATGTACTCGCTCATATCAATCTGAATCAGTGCGTCTTCGGTATCGAACATAAAGCGGGCTAACTCTTTCGCCAATTCTGTTTTACCAACACCAGTCGGGCCTAAGAAGATGAATGAGCCAATTGGTTTTTTCGGGTCTTTTAAGCCAGCGCGAGTACGTTGGATAGCACGGGTTAATTTTTTAATCGCATCATCCTGGCCAATAATCTTGCCTTGGATGTTATTACCCATGTTCAGCAGTTTCTGGCTGTCTGCCTGTCCTACTCGTTGTACCGGTATACCGGTCATCATCGACACTACCTCGGCAACGTTATCTTCGGTTACGGTATAGCGTTTTGATTTTGTTTCGGCTTCCCAGGCAGCCTTCGCTTGCTCCAGTTCTTCCAGCAAATGCTTTTCGGTGTCGCGCAGTTTTGCAGCTTCTTCGTATTTCTGGCTGCGTACTACACGGTTCTTCTCAACCTTAATGTGCTCAATTTTTTGCTCGATATCCAGGATGTTTTGAGGCACATGGATATTGGTTAAGTGCACACGAGAACCAGCTTCGTCTAAAGCATCAATAGCTTTGTCTGGTAAAAAGCGGTCGGTGATGTAACGGGCAGTTAGGCTCACACAAGCATTAATCGCTTCGGGAGTATAAGTTACACCGTGGTGTTCCTCGTATTTATCCTTAATGCGGGTCAATATCTCGATAGTCTCGTCTGGCGAAGCAGGCTCCACCATTACCTTTTGAAAACGACGGTCTAATGCCCCATCTTTTTCGATGTACTGACGGTACTCATCTAATGTTGTAGCACCAATACATTGAATTTCTCCGCGGGCCAAGGCCGGTTTAAACATGTTTGATGCATCCAGTGAGCCTGACGCGCCACCTGCACCAACAATGGTATGAATCTCATCGATGAATAAAATTACATCAGGAGATTTTTCCAGCTCGTTCATCACGGCTTTCATACGCTCTTCAAACTGACCGCGGTATTTGGTACCTGCTACCAGCGAAGCTAAGTCTAAAGTAACTACACGTTTGTTAAACAATACGCGCGATACCTTACGCTGTACAATGCGTAATGCTAAGCCCTCGGCAATAGCCGATTTACCCACACCTGGTTCACCAATTAAAATTGGGTTATTCTTTTTACGGCGAGACAGGATTTGTGAAACGCGTTCAATTTCTTTTTCGCGGCCCACAATCGGGTCCAGTTTACCTTCTTCAGCAGCTTTGGTTAAATCGCGGCCAAAGTTGTCAAGCACCGGGGTTTTAGATTTAATGTCCGAAACTTTTTTAGGCTGGCTAAATGATTCTTCTTCTTTAAAATCATCGTCACCGCCGGTTGATGATCCGGGCATTTCATCTGTAATATTTTTATGTGATTCTACTTCACCTTTAAAGATTTCGTAGTTCACATTAAACTGCATCAGCAGTTGTGAGGCAATGTTATCTTCGTCGCGTAAAATAGACAGCAGCAAGTGCTCAGTGCCTATTATATCGCTCTTAAATATTTTTGCTTCCAGATAAGTGATTTTTAACACTTTCTCTGCTTGTTTAGTTAAAGGTATGCTGCCAATATGCACGTTAGTGCCGGTTGTACCCTTTACAGCATCTTCAACAGCGCGGCGCAGTTTGGCGGTGTCCACATTTAAGCCTTTCAGCAATTTAATGGCTATACCGTCACCGTCGCGGATTAGTCCTAACAGCAGATGTTCAGTCCCGATATAGTCGTGTCCAAGGCGTAAAGCCTCCTCCCGACTATAGGAGATAACATCTTTAACACGTGGCGAAAATTTAGCTTCCATCGAGTACCTTTCTATGTAAATGTTTTTGATTAACATCCGGATGTATAGCTTTTAGGTACGCATTCGGAAGTATGTTTGTTAATATCAACAATGTTGCCAACATTAGGCAACAGCATGTATTAATTGTTAACAAAATGTAATGTGTGGTTTAGATAATGAGCATACTATGCTTTAGGGCTGCAACCTTACCAAAACAGTACTTTTTATTGAAGGTATTAATACATGCAATTTAGTATTTGATTTAATTTATTTTAAATAGTTTAAAAAATAATGTCTGCCGTTACTTATTTGCTACTCCCCACCTGCCAATTCGCCATTTTACACGACATTAAGGCATAAGTGTTACGTCTTTGCTGCCAAAATCAGTACAGCTAATTAGCACATCATTCAGGCGCAGATATTTATACCTTTTTTAACGCAAATTGTTGCTTAACTATGTACTAATTAAAAACTAAAGTTTTGTTTTTTGTAAAGTTGCTGTAAGTAACTCAATTAATTGATATTTGCCTTTTTAAATTAACAATGGCCGACGAAAAAATAATATTCTCGATGGCAGGGGTAAGCAAGATTTACCCGCCTCAAAAACAAGTACTCAAAAACATTTACTTGTCGTTTTTCTACGGCGCCAAAATCGGCGTTATTGGCTTAAACGGCTCGGGTAAATCATCGTTATTAAAAATCATTGCCGGGTTAGATAAATCTTTCCAAGGCGAGGTAGTATTCTCACCGGGCTACTCGGTAGGCTATCTGGCGCAGGAGCCCCAGCTGGACCCTGAAAAAACCGTGCGTGAAGTAGTTGAAGAAGGCGTTGCCGAAATTACCGGCATCTTAAAAGAATACGAAGAAATCAACGAAAAATTTGGTTTGCCTGAGTATTATGAAGATGCTGATGCCATGGATAAACTAATGGCGCGCCAGGGCGAACTGCAGGATAAAATTGATGCGGTAAACGCCTGGGAACTCGACACCAAGCTGGAACGCGCCATGGATGCCTTGCGTTGCCCTGACCCTGAAACTAAAATCAGCGTATTATCAGGAGGAGAGCGCCGCCGTGTGGCTATGTGCCGACTGTTGTTGCAAGAGCCGGATGTATTGTTGCTGGATGAGCCTACCAACCACCTGGATGCCGAAAGTATTGACTGGCTGGAGCAACATTTAAAACAATATAAAGGCACCGTGATTGCCGTTACTCACGACCGCTACTTCCTGGATAATGTTGCAGGCTGGATTCTGGAGCTTGACCGTGGTGAGGGTATACCATGGAAAGGTAACTATTCGAGTTGGTTAGACCAAAAAGCTAAACGCTTGGCTCAAGAAGAAAAAACCGAAAGCAAACGCCAGAAAACTTTAGAGCGCGAGTTGGAATGGGTACGCATGGCGCCTAAAGCCCGCCACGCTAAGGGTAAAGCCCGTATTGCCAACTACGAAAAACTGGCATCCGAAGAAACCAAAGAACGCGAAGATAAACTGGAGCTTTTCATTCCGCCGGGCCCGCGTTTAGGTAATGTGGTGATTGAGGTAAACAATGTAACCAAAGCTTATGGCGATAAGGTATTGTTTGAAAACCTAAGTTTCTCTTTACCTCCGGCAGGCATTGTGGGCATTATTGGCCCCAACGGGGCGGGTAAAACTACCCTGTTCCGCTTAATAACCGGGCAAGACCAGCCTGATGCCGGTACCTTCCGCGTTGGCGAAACCGTGAAGTTGGGTTATGTTGACCAGATGCACGATGACTTAAAGGCAGATAAATCGGTTTGGGAAAACATTACCGACGGGCAGGAAACCATTTTGTTAGGCAATCGTCCTATCAATTCGCGCGCTTACGTATCTAAGTTTAATTTTAACGGCGGCGACCAACAAAAAAAGGTAGACGTACTTTCGGGCGGTGAGCGCAACCGGGTGCACCTGGCTATAACGCTGAAAAAAGGTTCGAACGTATTGTTGCTGGATGAGCCTACTAACGACATTGACGTAAATACCTTACGTGCCTTAGAAGAAGCGCTGGATAACTTTGGTGGTTGTGCGGTAATCATCAGTCACGACCGCTGGTTTCTGGACCGTATCTGTACCCACATCCTGGCTTTTGAAGGCGATTCGCAAGTATACTTTTTTGAGGGTAACTACAGTGAATACGAAGAGAACCGTAAAAAGCGCTTGGGCGATGTGGCCCCTAAGCGTATCAAATACAAAAAACTGGTAAACTAAGGTTTGTTGGTTTGTAACAGAGCGTCTAACCGGTAAACGCATTTGCATTTATCGGTTAGACGCTTTTTTATTTAATAACGCTGTTAAACAGCAAAAGGGCTCACATACTCCACGTGATGGTAAGCCGAACGCTGAGCCGACTTTTTATTGAAGTAACACCTACCGATAAAGAATATAAGGGCAATAATCAATATCAGCTTAAGCCAAAATTTAATAATTCGTAAAAAGAGCATTACACCAATAATGCAGCAAACCACCACGGTTAACCACGATGTTTGGCTCATTAACAGAACAGACAATAACATCATTTTGAATAGCATATTTTGCAGATACAAATCTACTTATTTTGCTACATAGCTATAGGTAGTAAAATGATGTGTTAAGTCAACCTAATATTCCGATACCCGGGGACCAGGCTGGTCGGCCGCAATTACTGCCGAAGCCATTTTGGGAGCTGTATTGCAGGATGTGATACCAAAGTGCCTATACGCTTAACATTGAAGCTAAGCAGACAGCTACTTCCCTCTCTCGCCATAGTTAACATACGCATATATCAATTGTACATAATGTAATTGCAGATTGCTTTTTTGCAAATCGGCTATTCATCTTTCAAATAAAGCAAATTGAACTTTTTATAAACCGTTATTGCTTTGTAAATTACGCTTCGAAACTATTAAATGCATTTCATGAAAAAACTTGCCTGCTTTTTATTAGCATTTATTGTGGCAAACACTGTTGTTTTTGCACAGCAAAGCGATTACGCCAAAGAGCATTACACTAAAAAAGAGGTGTACATCACCATGCGCGATGGAGTAAAACTTTTTACCTCCATTTATACTCCCAAAGACGCTTCTGCGCAAAAAAAGTATCCCATTATTATGCAGCGCACCTGCTACAGCGTGGCGCCCTACGGTACTGATAAATATCCTGCCCGCGTAGGCCCGTCTGAACTGATGATGAAAGAAGGATACATTGTAGTTTACCAGGATGTTCGCGGCCGCTGGAAAAGCGAAGGCACCTGGACTAACATGACGCCGGTGATTGACAATAAAAAGAGCAAAAAAGACGTAGACGAGGGCTCAGATACGTATGATACCGTTGACTGGCTGGTTAAAAATGCACCTTACAATAACGGCCGTGTAGGCCAGTGGGGTATCTCTTATCCGGGCTTTTATACTGCAGCCGGTATTTTAGCTAATCACCCGGCTTTAAAAGCTTCGTCACCGCAGGCTCCGATATCCGATTTCTGGTTTGACGATTTTCACCATAACGGCGCTTTGCTGGAGTCGTACTTTTTTACTTACCCTGTTTTTGGCGTGCAGAAAAAAGATACCACATCCAAAGCCTGGTATGCCGACCAGAACATCAAAACCAATACCCGCGATGGCTACCAGTTTTTACTGGATATGGGCCCGTTAACCAATGCCGATAAATATTACAAAGACAACTTTTACTGGCAGGAAACTGTAAATCATCCTAACTACGATGAGTTTTGGCAAAAGCGTGATTTGCTGCGCCACTACAAAAAGGTGATGCCTGCCGTCATGTTAGTGGGCGGCTGGTACGATGCTGAAGACTTACGCGGTCCGTTGGCTATTTTCAAAACTATCAATCAAAAAGACCCTTCGGCTTATAATACCATCGTAATGGGACCGTTCGGTCACGGGCGCTGGTCGCGCGAGACGGGGCATACCCTGCATAGCAATGTGTATTTTGGCGATAGCATTGCTACTTTTTATCAGAAAAACATCGAGGCTAAATTTTTCAATCACTTCCTGAAAGGTAAAGGCGACAAAAACACGGGCCTTCCTAAAGCTTATATGTATAATACCGGCAAAAAAGAATGGGAAACCTTTAGCCAATGGCCGGTGGCTACGGCATCGCACCAAAAACTGTTTTTAGGTGCTGATGGTAAATTACCGATGAGCCAGCCAGTGGCTCCGGCTTCTACGTCTTTTATCAGCGACCCGCTAAAACCGGTTCCATACACTGAAGATAACACCACCACCATGGGCTTCACCCCTCATAACTACATGAGCGAAGATCAGCGTTTTGCCGGTCGCCGGCCGGATGTACTGGTGTTTCAGACCGATGTACTGCAAAATGACATGACTTTAGGCGGTGAAATTATGGCCCATTTAAAAGTAGCAACTACCGGTACTGATGCCGATTGGATAGTCAAACTGATTGACGTATACCCGCCCGATGAGCCTAATCATCCTTATATGCCTAACAAAAACATCATATTGAGCAACTACCAGCAGATGGTACGTTCGGAAATTATGCCGGGCCGGTTCCGCAACAGCTTCGAAAAACCTGAAGCCTTTGTACCCAACCAAAAAACCAGTGTAGACGTAAAACTGCAGGACGTGCTGCACACCTTTAAAAAAGGCCACCGCATTATGGTACAGGTGCAAAGCACTGCCTTCCCGCTGTTTGCACGTAACCCCCAAAAGTTTGTACCCAATATTTACAAAGCTACCGAGGCTGATTACATTAAAGCCACTCACACCGTTTACAACGACAGCTATGTTGATGTAGAAGTATTAAAATAGCCATCAGCATTTTATAAAGCCAAAGGCGCATAGATTAAGCAGTAGGCTGGCTAATCTATGCGCCTTTTATGTTGATGTATTTGGGTTTCTCTACTCTATGCAATTATCCTTACGCCGGGTATCAACAATGTAAATTATTTTCCAGCCTTCGGCCGTTTTCATCAGCTGAAATACGTCAACGCCGCAATGGCTAAAGGTACTACCGACATAAAACTTGTAAGGCGCCCAAACACTGGCCAGCGGGCCATCAATTTTAACATCGGTAATAACGATGCGTTCGTCGTAAACATCTTTATGCGGTGTACCTACGGACTTGATAAATGCAGCCGCTTTTTCGGTAACCAAGCTCACACCGCCGTCGCGCTTATTCATCACGCTTTGCAAAACCATCTCCGGCGCAAATACTGATTTCAATAAAACGGTATCGCTGGTGCGCATGGCCGTAAACAGATTATTTATCACTTTTTTAACAGCCTCCTGCTCAGCCGACTGGGCAAATACAGCCGAAGCAAACAGGACGCATATTGTTAGCAGAATCAATTTTCTCATCAGTTGTGTCTTAGTCATCCTAAAATAAGAAAAGCCCTGCCGTTAAGGCAAGGCTCTCATTATAAAAAGCTGTTTAAAATTATTGACCTAAAGCAGCTGATGTATTTGTTCCGCGGCTCTGTTTAAGCGACTGCACCTCAGCTTTCAACATTTCAATTTGTTGTTGCTGCTCTTGTATAGCGCCCAATAGCACCGGCACTAGGCTTTGCATATCCACTTTGGTTACGTCAACCGACTTGTATTGATTTTTACCGGCAGGATACATTACGCTTTCGGTTCTCACCACGGCTGGCAGTACTGATTGCATATTAGCGGTGTTAAAACCATATTGAGTTCCGGCCGGCAATTTGGTGCCTTTAGCAATTTGGGTATTGTACTGAAAAGAGATTGGCTGCAAGCGATTAACGTAGCTCAACGAGCTGGTTAAGGGCGTAACATTGGTTTTCAATTCGTTTTCTGATACGGTAGTTTGAGCCTTAGCACCAACGCTAAATAAAACAATTGCAAAAAGCAGGGCTATATAATTTGAAGTTTTCATGATATAAAAATTTATGTAAATAGGTAAACAGGGCAACGCATCACCCTGCAATGAATAAATAATAGCGGTTGTAATTTTGCTTAGCAGTTAGGAGGAGGCGTAAGCACATCAGGATAAAAAGACATCCGCATGCCTGAATCCGGCAATACATAATGCTTTACAGGTATAGTAAATACCGGAGAATGAAAATAAAAGGCAAAGGTTTGATGCAGATAATCTTTAACAGATTCGGCCTTTATCATCTCTGCCTGGTTAACGGGAGTTTCGGCACAACCATTATCGGTGTGCTTACTTTGACTGCTTTGCGCAAAAAAACCGCTGAGTACAGGTATACCATTACTCTCTGATATGCTCAGCAGCAAACAAATGGTAACGATATATTTAAAAATAACGGCTTTCACGATAAGCTATTTACGCTACAAAAATACGATTTCAAAAATCAAATTCCTGTAATCCTGTAATAATATAGAGCAACATCAAGTACTCTATATAGTTTTAAGTAGCATAATCTATGCCGTGATTTTAAGTATTCAGATTCCAGATACGCTCGGCCCGCCTGCCGATGAGCCAGAATGATGCGGCCAGTATAGTAAAGAAAAGGGTATACGGAATGTGGCTCCACAAATACTCAAAGTACTTGGTATAGATAAAGATAAGCACAAAAGTAATCCCGAATTCGCGGGCAATAGCATCTTTGGTTTTTAGTCCGTAAAAGGTAAAGCCGGCAGCTACGGCTATGGCAATCAATCCCCAGTAATACAAGCTGATTTGCTTTACCTGCAGCCAGTCTTCCAACTGCCCATAGTTACCGAAAATACTCATCAGCCATAGTGATACAAACAGGTACAGTAAGCCTACCACATAAGTAAGTTCCCAAAACGGCGCTATCCATTTTCTACCTTTTAAAATATAGCAGGCCGCTAAAAGTACGAGTCCGAACAGCACAAACCTTAACGGATAGTTCATCCCCAAAAAGTAATAGCTCCATTTAGTTTGATAACCGGTTTCAGTTCCAAACCAACTGCCTAATGATACCAAGGCAAACAACCAAATGAGGCGCGAATTAAGTTTCCACCCTAAAAAGCCATAGACGAAAACGGATAATAAAAATAAGAGTGAGTAGTGCCCAGAGCCGTTATCAAATGCCTTACCCAAGTAAGCTATGCAGCAGGCTGTAAACAAGATACCCGTAAAAATGGTAGCCTCGTTACTAAATACCCGCTCCGGAAACCTCTTTTGGCGGTAACGACCCAGGTAAAATGCCCCGGCAGCTAACAGGCCTGAACCTACGCTGATGACAATATCGGGCGTATAATACAGGCTTTTTATCCAGTTGATAACTTTATCACTAATGATGAGTGAGCCTACCGCAATGGCACCGCAAAACAGAGCCACCCAAAATGAATATTTGGCCAGCCGCATCCAGTCAAAGCCCTTCACCTCGGCCGAATTGCGCAAGGTTTGCGCCTGTTCTGCAGAAAGCAAATCTTCTTTTTCCCAGTGAGCAATCACCCGGTTTAAAAATTCACTTTCCTGTTTGTCGAGATTAAGCTTCATTGCGGTTTACAGTTCGCAGGCAAAGTGATTTACTCTGATATCTCCCGCGTATAAAAGCCTAATTTATAAACAATATCAGAATATAAAAACCGGCCAATAGGCTTTAAAGCAATTTAGCAGTGGTACTTACCCACAATTTAGCTGTTTAACAGCGCCAGTACATCCAGCCTGTCTTGCGCCAACTGGTCTTTCAGTCCTTCTAAAGAAGAAAATTTAACATCGTGCCGTACAAAATGAATGAAATTCATTTGCAGTACCTGATTGTAAATATCGCGGTTAAAATCAAATATATTCACCTCGATATTACGCGTCATGCCGTTAATAGTTGGCCGGTGACCGATGTAGGCCATACCCTGAAAATCCTCATCATTTAAACGCACGGTAACGGCGAAGATGCCGTCGGCAGGTATTAGCTTATAATTTTCTTCTACCAATAGATTGGCTGTCGGATAACCAATTTGCCGTCCTATCTGATTGCCGCGTATCACCTTGCCGGTAATAAAAAAGGGATAACCCAGAAAAGCATTTGCCTGTTCAATGTCAGCCTTCAGCAACGCTTCGCGGATACGGGTGGAGCTAACGGCAACATGGTCAACATCCTGCTTAGGTATTTCGATAACCTCAAACCCGTAAACCGGCCCTGCCTGTTGCAAATCAGATAATCCGCCTTGGCGGTCTTTGCCAAACCGATGGTCGTAACCGATGATAATCTGGCGGGTACCTATTTTGTTGACTAAAACGTCTCTGATGTAGGCCTCGGCAGATTGGTTTGAAAAATCACGTGAGAAAGGTGTGATGATTAAATGGTCAACTCCTAACTGTTCTAACAAAGCTGCCCGCTCGTGTATAGTGGTAATCAGTTTTAAATCCTGGTCTTCGGGATGAATAATCATCCGCGGGTGCGGAAAAAACGTGAGTATCACTGTTTCGCCGCCGGTCTGTCGCGCCAACTCTTTAAGACGGGCAATAATTTGCCGGTGCCCCTGGTGTACCCCATCAAAGGTACCGATGGTAACTACTGCGTTATCGAGCCGCTGAAAGTCGTCGATGTGGTTGTAGATTTTCATAGAGCCCCTCCTAAATCCTCCCCGGTAGGGAGAACTTTTGACCGGTCTGGTAGACTTTGTATTTCGGCCGCAATTACATCATATATCTTTTGTGGCGCTTGTAAGACATCAGCATTCTCAAACCTTATCACTTTAAAACCTAATTGATTTAATACTGCGGTTCGTTCGTTATCAGCCTCTTTATTTATTTGGTGGTGTCCGCCATCTACTTCAATAATTAATCCTTTTTGCAGGCACACAAAATCAGCAATATAAGTATCAATGGCGTGTTGCCTGCGTATCTTACACCCGGTACTATTATTTCTTAACAGCTGCCACAATATATTTTCAGCTTCAGTTGCGTGATGTCGATTTGAGCGGCTAAAATCTTTAAGTTGCTCGTACAACAGAGGGTCAGCAGTCTCACGATAAGCACCAACCGAATCTTCTTCAAAAGCCCTCCCTTCCGGGGAGGGTTTGGGTGGGGCATCTTTCAACCCTTTAATCATACCAACCAGTTCCATTACCTCCCAGGCATCTGCTACTTTAAAATTACCGCTGCGGGTGCGGCGCAGTCTTGACAGGTAAGCCCCGCTATTCACCGCTTTACCAAAATCGTGTACCAAGGAACGGATATAGGTACCCTTGCTGCATACTACCCTGAAATCAACTTCCGGAAGCTCGATACGGGTCAGTTCAAACTCAGTGATGGTGATGGTTCGAGCTTTTAACTCTACTTCTTCGCCACGACGGGCCTTTTCGTACAACCGCTCGCCGTTTACTTTGATGGCTGAGTGTGCAGGCGGGTACTGCTGTATTTCACCAATAAACTGAGCGCAGGCGTCTTTTAAGTATTGCTTGTTTAGGTGAGTAATATCAAAAGTCTGGTCAGGTTCGGTTTCCATATCGTACGAGGGCGTTGTTGCCCCCAGCACCATGGTGCCGGTATATTCTTTTTCTTCGGCCTGAAAACTGTCAATCTGCTTGGTCATTTTGCCGGTGCATACAATGAGCAAACCGGTGGCCAGTGGGTCGAGGGTGCCGGCATGACCCACTTTAAGTTTAAGCGGCTTGAAGGCATTGCGCACCTTGCCCACAATATCAAAGCTGGTCCAGCGGTAAGGCTTATTAATTAACAGCAGTTCGCCGGCTGCAAAATCAAAGTCTTTATCTTTAGCGTGTAACTCGTTCAACGTATACTTTATAAAAGCACAAAGGTAACGAATAGTGCCAAGATTTGTTGAGTAACAAAAAAGCCCGTCTTTTTACAGACAGGCCATTATTAATATCTTATTACTGCGGTAGTTTATATCATTTCCAGGTTATGCCCGGTCATATACAAGCCGATGATGATAGCCCCCACAATAATGCGGTACCAGCCGAAAAGCACAAAACCTTTACGCTGTAAAAAGGTGATAAAGCTGCGGATAGCCAGTAAGGCTACAATAAACGCCACCACGTTGCCAATGGCTAACAATTTAATTTCTTCACCGGTAACAGCGTGACCTTCTTTGTAAAAGTCGAGCAGCTTTTTTGCGGTAGCAGCAAACATGGTAGGCACTGCTAAAAAGAACGAAAACTCGGCAGCGGCCTTACGGCTTAATTTCTGCGTCATACCACCCACGATGGTAGCAGCAGAACGCGACGTGCCTGGAATCATGGCGATACACTGGAAGAAACCAATTTTTAAGGCTGTCAGGTAGTCTACCTCGTCTTCGTTATCAACAACCGGTTTGGTAAACCATCTGTCAACAAACAATAAGATGATACCACCAATAAACAAAGTAATGCCTACGGTAAGCGCACTCTCAAGCAACTGGTCGATTTTTTTACTAAAAAGCAAACCGAATATAGCGGCCGGAATAAAGGCCACAATCAGCTTAATATAAAATTCGATAGAGCGGAAGAAGCGCTTAAAGTAAAGCACTACAACCGATAAAATGGCACCTAACTGAATAGCAACGGTAAATAGCTTAACAAAATCGTTATTAGCAATACCCATTGCCGATGAAGCGATAATCATGTGCCCGGTTGATGATACCGGCAAAAACTCTGTCAGGCCTTCAATAATGGCCAGAATAATAGCATGTATCAGGTTCATGCCTCGGGCGCTGTTTTTTTCATGATGGCATAAAAGCCTAATCCAAAACCGGCCAGCACCACCAGCGGCGCTACTACAATTTTAGTGTTGCTGTAAATATCGGTAGTGCCCGACATGATAATAAAACCAATAGCCACAATCAATACGCTGAGGGCCAGCAACTGGTAATTAGCTTTACCAAATACAAACCTCACGGGGGCTTGTTGTTTAGCTTCCGTAGCAGACAGTATAGGTCTGCTTACGTAAGGCTTGTCTTGTTTTTGTGCCATAAATATCGTTATCTGTAAAGTTGATATATTTTTAATCGTAAAAAGCGGTTAACGGCCAGGAAGGTGCTGAAGCCGGCTATAAATATGCCTAAGGCTACCAGTCCTAAAAATACCACCACAAACTCAAATGGGTTTTGCAGTACCACCAAGTCGGGAATTTGACGGTAAGCCAGGTATAAAATACCTACCAGTAAAATAATAGCAATTAAAGCCCCCAGCAAACCATGCCATATGCCATACAGCAAAAAAGGCTTACGGATAAAGGCTTTAGTAGCACCAACTAACTGCATTGATTTAATTAAAAAGCGTTGCGAGTA
>CAXYKR010000169.1:0-3459 GCA_964277815.1 uncultured Mucilaginibacter sp.
CCTTAAACAACGCTATCCACACTTATTTTCTCCCGCGCTTCCTTCGCGGCGGCAACCATGTTTTGGAGGGCGGCTTTGGTTTCGGGCCATTTGCGGGTTTTGAGGCCGCAATCGGGATTAACCCAAAGGTTTTCGGCGGGCAGCAGGGTGGCGGCTTTGGTGAGCAGGGCTACCATCTCTTGGGTGGTGGGCACGCGGGGCGAATGGATATCGTATACGCCCGGACCAATTTCGTTAGGGTAGGCAAAATGTGCAAAGGCATGCAATAGTTCCATTTGCGAGCGTGATGTTTCGATGGTAATCACGTCGGCATCCATGGCTGCAATATGCTCAATAATGTGGTTAAACTCGCTGTAACACATGTGGGTATGTATCTGCGTTTGGTCGGCTACACCGCTGGCCGTTATTTTAAAGGCGGCCACGGCCCAACCAAGGTAATGCGCATGTTTGGCTTTGCGCAGGGGCAAGCCCTCGCGGATGGCGGCCTCGTCAATCTGGATAATGCCGATGCCGGCTTTTTCTAACGCCAGCACTTCATCCCGGATGGCTAAGGCAATCTGGTTGGTGGTGGCCTCGCGGGGCTGGTCGTCGCGTACAAACGACCATTGCAAAATGGTTACCGGTCCGGTCAGCATGCCTTTCATCAGCTTTGTGGTTTGCGCGGCGGCAAAGGTAATCCAGCGCACGGTCATATCCTGCGGGCGACTTACATCGCCATAAATTACCGGAGGCTTTACGCAACGGCTGCCATAGCTTTGCACCCAGCCATTCTGGGTAAACAAAAAACCGTCCAGCTGCTCGCCAAAATATTCTACCATGTCGTTACGCTCAAACTCGCCATGTACCAGCACGTCTAAACCAAGTTCTTCCTGCCAGCGTATCACTTCGATAGTGGCCTCCTCAATGGCTTTTTCGTATTGCTCAGTAGTCAACTCACCCTTTTTTAACCTGGCGCGTAACCTACGGATGTCGTCGGTTTGCGGAAACGAACCAATGGTAGTGGTAGGGAAGGCCGGCAAATTAAAACGCTGACGGTGCAGTTGCTGCCGTACCGGGAAGGGGCTTTTGCGTGATGCATCGGCACCGGTAACGGCGGCTACCCGCGCTTTAACCGCCGGTTTATGCACCTTGGCCGACCTGCGCCTACCCTCCATGGCTGCCCGGTTAGCCGCCAATGGGGCATCATCGCCCTGCGCAATCTGTTTAAGTTCGGCTACCTCCTGTAGTTTCTGTTGGGCAAAGGCCATCCAGTTCCTGATTTCGGGGTCGATAGCGGTTTCATCGTCCAGGTTAATAGGGCTATGCAGCAGCGAGCACGACGGTGCAATGATGACGCGGTTAGCGCCTAACGCTGCTACCGCTTTGTTAATGAGGTGCAGCGAGTGCTCGTAATCGTTTTTCCAGACGTTGCGGCCATCAACCACACCCAACGAGAGTATGAGGTGATTGGGCAGGAGGGCCAGCACCTCGTCCAGCTGCTTGGGGGCACGCACCAAATCGATATGTAGGGCTGCAACGGGCAGGTTTACGGCCAGGGCTGTATTATCAAGCAGTGCCTCAAAATAAGTGGCCAGCAAAATTTTGATGCCGCTTACCCGGTTGGCTATGGAGCGGTAAGCATATTCAAAAGCATCTTTTTCTTTGGGTAACAAGTCGATCGCCAGGCAGGGTTCGTCCAGTTGTATCCAGGCAGCACCCTGCTGCTTAAGGCGGTTAATGATTTCGACATACAAAGGCACCAGCTTTTTGATGAGATCGATGCGGTCAAAATCCGTCCCTTTTTCTTTACCTAACAGCAGATAACTTACCGGGCCCAGTAATACCGGCTTAGCTTTGGCGCCCAACTGTTGCTGCGCCAGGGTAAACTCGCTGAATATTTTTTCGGAGAACAGCTTAAAGTCTTGGTTGGCCGTAAACTCGGGCACAATGTAATGGTAATTGGTATCCAGCCATTTGGTCATTTCCATAGCGTTAATGTCCAGTCCATCTTTTTGATAGCCGCGGGCCATGGCAAAATACAGGTCAATCTCGCTGTTGCCCGTAACGCTGGTAAGCACCAGGGTATAACGCTGTGGGATGTTGCCTAACAGCAAACTGGTATCCAACACCTGGTCGTAAAAACTAAAATCATTGCAGGGAATAAGGTCCAGCCCGGCATCGAGTTGGGTTTGCCAGTTATCCGTTTTGAGGGTGCGGGCCACCTGGTTTAATTCGTCGGCGCCAATTTTGCCTGCCCAGTATTGTTCGCAGGCTTTTTTGAGTTGTCGGCGGCTACCTATGCGCGGGTAGCCCAAATTTTGAGTTAACATGTGCTCAACTTTTCTAATGGTGAATAATCATTACAAAAAGTTCTTCATCAACTTACCGGTGCGGTGCGAAGATGCCTGGAGAGCCCTGTTTAACCGGGTGGACAAGACGCACTTATCCCATTGGCCCGCATAACGGACCCTGAATTAAACATTGGTCTGACCTAAGCCTCAAATCGCGAAAGCATTGTCAATACAGATAAGGCAGGTATCCTGGCTGGTAACAGTTCTTGTCGTCCTTCCCGCCGCCTGGCAGTGGACCACGTGGACAAGAACCCTGGTTTGTTACTTACAGTTGCGCGACAGCTGGCGATTTGCACACCATTCCCTTTTCATTTACCGCTAAGTAAAACCTCATCTGATGATTAAAAGTGTAAAGAACCTGATTGACTTTAATGTAGATTAAAGTGCTATACAAATGTATAAATAGGTGTATTGAAACTATTGTATGTAAAATAATAGGTGAAGTATGCTATAATTTAGTTTTTGTAAGGGATTTTTAACTTTTGAGTGTTTACTTTTGAACGATAAATAGCGATTTTAACTATGGAAACACTGGACGAAACTGATTTGAAGTTGTTGAGAATACTCGGGAACAACTCAAGTTTTACCGTTAAAGAACTGGCGGCACAGGTAAACCTATCGCCCACACCGGTTTTGCAACGGGTAAAACGGCTGGAGAGCAGCGGCTTCATCAAAAAATACATTGCCCTGCTCAACCCCGAAAAGTTGAGCAACGGGTTTATCGTGTTCTGCAACATTAAACTTAAACAGCACGACCGCAAGATAGGGCACCATTTTGTAGAAGATATCAAAAACATCCACGAGGTGGTGGAGTGCTACAACGTATCGGGCGAGTACGATTTTATACTCAAAGTTTTTGCCCGCGACATGAAGCATTACCAGGACTTTGTGTTTAATAAACTCGGCTCGGTAGAGAGTATTGGCAGTACCCACAGTATTTTTGTAATGGCCGAGATTAAGAATTTGCATAATATTAGTGTATGACCCCCCAGCCCCCTGAAGGGGGAGTTTTTGATTAGCTGGGTGGACTGGGTGGATGTTATTTTAAACGCTGCCGCAAGCCTCCTGGCTTGTGGCCTGCTGATAGGTATGCTGGTTAGTAAACGCTTCGTAAACCACAAGCCAAGAG
>CAXYKR010000170.1:0-11415 GCA_964277815.1 uncultured Mucilaginibacter sp.
GGCGCGACGGTAATTTGCCACCATGACCGTTGTGATGGTTGTCCCTCAACAGATGGCGAATCAAATACCAGGATAGGCAGTTCGACCGGCTGGCGTTTTGCCACCACTTCTTCCATCCCGTTTCGTAATCTCAAAAACTGCTCGGCACTGCCCTCATCCCAGGGTTTATACACCTCAAACGCAGGTTTACCAATAACCTCTTCTACCGGTATTTGCGAGGTGCTTTTATATAAATTGTTTACAGCGACTACCGTAAACTCGGGCGAATTCGCTTTAACTACCGAAACCGGGCTGGCCGATTGGTGAAACAAAGCCTTAAACATTTGAGATTCCGTCGTATCCATCTAATCGTTGCAATGTTAAACCATCAAATATATTTAAAACTA
This sequence comes from uncultured Mucilaginibacter sp., assembly GCA_964277815.1. GTDB lineage: Bacteria > Bacteroidota > Bacteroidia > Sphingobacteriales > Sphingobacteriaceae > Mucilaginibacter. Next base: position 387 of record CAXYKR010000170.1, read on the forward strand.
AATTGTTTAAAATTCTTTTCAAGATTAAAGTGGCGGTTTGCCAAAACGAGGCTATTAAGCGTCAATATTTGTGCAATGCGGCTACCACATATCCTACGATTTCTTTGGTATAAAGTTCCCAAAAATGCAAAGTTTCGGCAGCCGGAAGCAAAGAGTACAGCCCCTGCTTTTCTACCCCTGCAATGTAATGGCAGGGGTAAGGTGTAACATTAATGCCGCTCTTTTGAAAAATCAGCATTGCCCGGCGCATATGAAAATCGGACGTAACCAGTAAATAGGGCGGCGGTAAATGCCGGGCGGCAAGCAGTTTTTTGGTGTAGGCTGCATTCTCTATAGTGTTGCGCGATTGGCCTTCAATCAGCACACTGCTGTCCGGCACGTTTAAATCCTTAAGCTGGCTTTGCACCCAACGCCCTTCGCTAAACCCATCAGGAGTGATGCTGGCATTCCCCCCGGTAATGAGCAAATGTGATGCTTTGCCGGTCGCTTTTAATTTTAGTGCTTGTATAAAACGGTCGGAGGCGCCGTTGAAATAGCCGGTACTATCCTGTTTTTCAGACCCGAATCCACCCAAGATAACAGCACAACTGTAGACTTTATTGTTTTTTAATGGCTCCGCCGGATATCGCCATAGTTTGGCGTAGGTATTTAATAGCAGCGGAACAGAAAACAAATACATTAGAATAAGCCCGGCAAAAAGCAGCTTTTTGCGCAAGCGGTTATTTTTAGTTACTAACGCCCAAATAAATACTACAATAATCCAGGTAAACGGCAGGATGGCGATAAGCAATAGCTTGGATAAGATAAACATAGATTGATGCGCTATTTAAAAGACGTTGCAATTTAGCAAAATACCCTACGCCCCTTGATGGATAATTGCCATCCGCACAATCAAACAAACCGGCGGATACCTTTCTTAACTAAATAAGTTGTGACGTGGATTAATAAGTAGCATCATGAAAGGCAATTTTTATGCAGGTACCAGTAACGTGGTTTTACCGGTGCCTAACAAACAGGCTTATCCGAGAGAATTTAAAGATAAAAGCCGTTTAACGTATTACAGCTCGTTGTTTAATAGCGTGGAAATAAACAGTACCTTTTATAAACTACCGCTGCCGCGTACCATTGAACGATGGGCCGCTGAAACAGAAGACGATTTTAGGTTTACCTTTAAACTCTGGCAAGGCATTACCCATACTAAGGGAGAGCCTTTTTTGAGTGAGGATGTTTCCCGCTTTATCAACACTATCAATCATGCAAAAAATAAACGGGGCGCGTTATTAATCCAATTTCCGCCAAGCGTAACCTGCAACCCGGTATTGCTGCACCGTTTGCTAACCGAAATTAAATGGGCAGACGCAGATGTACAATGGCCGGTAGCTGTCGAGTTCAGGCACCGCTCGTGGTATACCGATGCCATTAACGAGATGCTGGAGCAGCATGGAGCCGCCATGGTGTGGCACGACCTGCCGGCATCGCCCGCACCTATGCCGGAGAGTGATGTTGATTTTATTTATCTACGCTTTCATGGCCCCGAGGGCGGGTACCGGGGCAGTTACACCGATAGCTTTTTGAGTGAATATGCTTCTTATATTACCGACTGGCTTAGTGAAGGCAAAACCGTATACGCTTATTTCAACAATACGATGGGAGCGGCCGTCCAGAATCTGATTACCTTAAATCAATTGGTGCATAGCCATTTTTAACAGCGTTTTATGGAACAACTAAGCTTTTTTGAAGATGCCGGGCAAAGCAAAGGTTTACCTACCGAACTGCTTAAATATCATCCAGCCGTATTCAATGCCGACGAAAGCCAGCATTACCTGACAACATTTATTAACACCATTACCTGGGAGCAACGCACTATTAGTATGTATGGTAAAAGTATGATTACCCCGCGCCTTACCGCCTGGTATGGCGACAATGGCAAAAACTATGCATATTCGGGCAATAAGTTTAACCCGTACCCATGGACACCCGAACTTTTAGAAATTAAAAAGCGCATTGAGCCGATAGCAGGTACAACATTTAATAGTGTGCTGCTGAATTATTACCGCGATGGTAACGACTCGGTAGCCTGGCACAGCGATAACGAAACTGAACTCGGCCTGCAACCCATTATTGCCTCGGTAAGTTTTGGCCAGGTGCGCAGTTTTGACATCAGGAACAAAGAAAACCATACAGAAAAATACAGCATCAAGTTGGAAAGTGGGTCATTATTGTTGATGAAAGGCGACTTGCAACAAAAATGGGAGCACCGGATTGCCAAATCGGTCAGTGTGATGAAGCCCAGGGTAAATTTAACTTTCAGGATTATTACCTGATAAAGGCATTAATAATTGTTGTTTCTTCAGAAACGACTTTGCCAGCGTTTACGGGAAGTTGCAATCATCATCATTATTTAGAAATATAATATTCAAACAATACCACTAAATATACTTGCGCATAATACGGGGTAACAGGCAAGCAAGTAAATAAAAAAAAGGCGAAGCCAAAATGTCAAAATTGATGGTAAAAAGATTACGCTCAGCAAAATGAAATATTAAGGCATTAACTAAAACAGCCAATAACAGGATTAAGTAAAACAAGCACCAGCCCTGCTTTACCCACCCAACCTCGTGTTTCAGCAAGCCAAGGTACCCTACTCCAATGTTTAACGATGCACGCAGTATGGTTGTATACCCCGCCCACTGTTCACTTAAATACACATTGAACAACCGCGCTAAAATGGTCTGTTTTGTTGCTATAGTGATAAATAACAACAAATAGAAAACTAAAATCTCACGCTGTTTAAGTCTCATTTTACGCTTTTTGAGCCCAATAACTCATTTTGTTTTTAAAGAAAAAGCTAATTAACCACCGTTTACTTTGAATGCCTTATAGATGTACAATGCAACAAGATCTTCAATCCGAAGAAAAACATTATCTATTTACCTAACACAATTAATTTTTAAGCTACTCAGCATTCACCTTTGATTAAAAGCTGATATAGATTAAATTTATGTCACCCATTACATTTAACAAAACACAACCAATTTAAAATTACAAATATCTCAAATAAAACGTCATTTTATTTAATTTAAGACAACGTTGCGTAATAAATAGTATCCCTAAGTGTTCAATTCTTAAAAAAAACCTCCTCACAACGTACCAGAGAATAAAGGCCAACTACCCTGAAGTGGTATCATAATTTTGACACTATAAAATCAACCCCTAATTGATATGAAAAAAGCGTTTTTATTATTGCTTTTGCTTCAACTTGCCATTTTTTCGGCAAAAGCAGACAACTGCGGCAGCTTCCGCCCTACAACTGTATGCTCACAATCGCCTCCGGGCCAACAAGCTAATTGTTGCAAATGCATAGGCAGCCAGCCGCAAAATAGGTCTTCCTGCGCAGGTACTCCTGTAAACAAAGGATTAATGGTATTAATTGTTGCCGGTTTGGCGATGGGTGTATTTGCTTTAAAAAAGCAGCCCATTTTTGACCATGAAATAAGCAGATATAACTAATAAGCCTGCTTAACTATTACTCTAATCATAAGATTATTAAAACTCCAGATGATAAGTTTTAAATAAAACCATCTGGAGTTGATACTTAACGCTTTCATATTTTCAAATAAGTTAGACAATTAAAGCAATACGCCAAGTACCACAATAGTAAACATTTATAATACTGAAACTTTTTTAATCACATTTCAATATTTTTAACAAAATTTCACATTAGTTAAAAATAAATCTCTATTTTGGATTTTTTTTCATTTATCCATAGCATCTATTGCAACAATGATAATTATAATTTACTTTTAGCGTATATTATTTCAATCCCTAAATTGATATGAAAAAGCTATTTGTATTATTTTTATTACTGCAACTATCAGTTTTTGCTGTAAAAGCGCAGAATTGCGGCACTTTTGCTACTACAGATGTTTGTTCACAAGCGCCTCCAGGCCAACAAACAAATTGTTGTCGTTGTATTGGAACACAACCTCAAAACGCCAGCTTTTGCGCAGGTACTCCAATCAATAAAGGTCTTATCGCTTTAATTATTGGCGGTTTAGCTATTGGACTGTTCGCTACCAGAAAGCAATTTAATTTAGGACAGAACGCAGGTATTTAGTATTAGATTAAGCTTGGCATTGAGCTAAAATTTACCGGCAACTTATTGCCTTTAAAAGTGGATTGGAAAAATCTATTTTTAGCAGTTGCTCGTAAAACTGTTCAGGTTAATATTTTTCTGTAAAAATTAGTCTTCGCAACAAAGCTCTAAACAACATAATAAAGTTGTAACTATTATTGTTGTAATGGTAGTATAAGCATACTATTTAAGGACGACATTAAAAGTTATTACTTTTATTTTTTATACCGGCTTACTATTTTTAGAGAAAAAAAATATACTTGTCTCTGGCAAAGGAGCACCCGTTTTACGACATAGCTTAAGTACCGAAGCATAGCATTTTGATATATGCTCGGTTGAGCTAACGAATACGATTCTCGTCCTTTTTGATTTAAACTTAATTTGTGGAATATACTGGTTTGCAAACCCGGCAAAAACAAGTTAAGGGCATACCCAAGCCCATCAAGCTGTTTCTTTTTAAAGTGGCAGGTTTTTACGTTACCTGGAGCCTGCTCTATGCTTTTGTTCTGCAGCCTCATCGCATCATTGATGCTGAGTTGACCCGCAACTTGGGTACGCTTACCGCAGCTACAGTGCAACTGATATTGCGCAGTCATGCTGTTAAAGTGATTCATGATGCCGAAATCTCGTCATTATTTGTTGACGGCAAGCTCAACATATACATACTCGATGGCTGTAATGGGTTTGAGTTATATGTTTTGTATGTCGGCTTCATTTTGTGTTTTCCGTTCAAAAATAAATCAACCATAAGTTATATCACACTGGGTTTGGCAGGTATCTTTTTGGTAAACTTATTACGATGTACCGTTTTGTCGTATCTCAGATTTCATGAGGTAACTTACTTTAATATTATCCACCATTACATTTTCACTGTGGTGGTATACGGCTTTATTTGTGCTTTATGGTACAGATACCTTATGGTCAACCTTCATAAAGCCGGTATTAAAAGTCAGTCGTCTCGATAGCACATTTCAAAATATTCTAACCCATCCTATACAAGATGGGCGGTAAGCATATACTCGTTTTTCCCTTCCCTAATTGATATGAAACACGCCATACGATTCATCATCGGCCTCATTTTTATAGTTTCGGGCGCCAGTAAAGCGGTAGATACTCAATCTTTCATCGGCCTGATTCAGAATTATGATATCGACTTTCTAGCCTACGGTGCTATACTGATACCACCTTTAGAAATCATTGCCGGTTTGTGCCTGGTCCTGAATGTTCAAACCCGTGCCTGTGCGCTGATGATTATGGTGGCTACCATTATTTTTACGCTGGTATATTTAGATGTGTTATATACTAAAGGTATTAAAGACTGTGGCTGCTTTGGGTCTATCAGCATCTTAAAGTTTCCGCCTTGGGGCACGGTACTGCGCAATGTTTTGATTATTGCCGGTTCTTTTGTTTTGTACAAATATCCGCTAACTGAGAGCCGCGCAAATTACCGGCTTAAAATAATGGCCATATCCTTGGCTGGTTTATTGGCCTTTGCCATTTCTGGCGTGTCATATTCTCACCCAGTAGTTAATGTAAATACCATTAACCTGCAGGATTTAAGTGGTGACAATGTAAACGACACCTTTTTAAAGCGCTATCATTCCTTTGATAAAAATAAAAGATACGCCGTTTTCATTTTCAGTCCCACCTGCTTCCATTGCTGGGATATGACCAACAACATCAAAACCTTTACTGAGTCGGGCTACGTAAACGAAACCCTGGCCTTTGCCCCGGCCGAATTGATTAAAGAGGAAGCTGTTTATGAACGTACTTTAAAACCCAACTTTAAGGTAAACCTAATTCCGCTGAAACAATTTAACGAAATTACCAGTACCACGCCGGTAGTGATGATTATTCAAAACAACAAAGTGGTGATTTATAATAACAGCGGTAACATTAGCTCGGGGTACACCATGAAACAGTTTTTTAAAGACCGTTTGTAAACCGGCCTCTGTCCAACTCATAACAAAAGCGGCGTACATCTTTAATGATATACGCCGCTTTTGTTATCATACTTCATATTGCCCATTACTCCAGCACTTCATAAACCATAACCGGTTTGGCTTTATTTTTAAGCGTCACCTCCCCTATTTTCTGGCAGCTAAATGATGATTTGGCTTTTTGGTAAGTATCCTCATTTATCAGGATTTGCCCGGCTTTAGCGGCCGATTGCAGTCGTTGGGCCAGGTTAACCACATCGCCAATTACGGTATAATCCAGCCGCTTTAACGAGGCCGAACCGATATTACCCGATACCATTTCGCCGGTATTGATGCCGATGGATACCTGCGGCTTATATTGATGGCTGCCGGTATTAATCTCTTCAGCGTCGCTCAATTGATTTCGGATAGTGAGGGCCGCATCAATGGCGCGGTCGAGGTGGTAATCGCCTCGAAACACAGCCATTACGGCATCGCCCATAAATTTATCTACATGGCCGCCTTGGGCTATAATCTCTTTTACAATTTTATCAAACAGACCATTGAGCAATGTTACCACGGTATTGGCCGGGATTTGTTCAGTAATTGAAGTAAAGCCGCATACATCCACAAATAGTACCGTAGCATTCAACACCTCATTTTTTAACAAGCTACTTTCAAACTCCTTGTGCGTCATAAAATTCAGCACATTCTCGTCTACGTACATCTTCAGGATGTTATTCTCCTTGATGGCCTTGATGGTTTGCTGCAGTTGCTTTACGTGGTCGATGGTTTTCTGCATGGTAACATCTAGGTCTTCAAAATCAACCGGCTTGCAGATGAAATCAAAAGCGCCCCGGTTCATAGCCATACGAATGTTTTGCATGTCGCCATAGGCCGAAACAACCACAGCCTTTAACATGGGGTTAGCTTCGGGCAAATGGCCAAGCAGCGTTAGCCCGTCCATCACCGGCATATTAATATCCGACAGGATAATATCTAAATCCGGGTGCTCTTTTACTTTTTGCAATGCTTCTTCGCCGTTGCGGGCAAAAACAAATTCATATACATTCTCGCGTATCTTGCGCCTGAACTTTTGCTTTACCAGCACTTCCAGGTCTTCCTCATCATCTACCACCAGTATCTTGGCCATTATTCAGCAAGCGTTTTAAGTTTTTCTTTAAGCAGGTTAAAATCAAGCGGCTTGGTTAAAAAATCGTTGGCGCCGCTTTGCATAGCCTGCTGATAGTTTTCGTCATCGCCGTAAGCCGTAATCATCATCACTACGGGCGGCGGCGGTGCATTATAATCATGGCGTATTCGGCTCAACAGTTCCAATCCGCTCATGCCCGGCATATTAATATCCGATAAAATCAGCACCACTTCGGAGTGTCGTTCTTCCAGGTAAGCAAGCGCCTGCTCGCCTGATAGTGCAAAATCAAACGAAATATCCCCGTTGCGTATCTCTTTACGAAAACGCTGCTGGAACAGCGGCTGCACATCAGCCTCATCATCTACCACCAATATTTTCATATCCCGGCTAATATAAATATAAGTTAATTACAGCGGCAGGCTAATTGTAAACTCAGTAAATTCGCCCTCGGCGGTCTCTACATTAATTTTTCCGCCGTGCCCTTTTACAATAATATCATAGCTCAGAGACAAGCCTAAACCCGTACCCTCGCCGGTGGGTTTGGTGGTAAAAAAGGGCTGCATAATTTTGTCTTTTACATCCTCGGGGATACCGGTGCCATTATCCCTTACCGTAATCACCACCTCGTCGTCCTGCTTTCGGGTGGTTACCGAAACAGTAGGTCTATAATCGCTACCATTCAGTTTCTTTTTTTGCATGGTAGCATAAAATGCGTTGGTAAACAGGTTAAGCAAAACCCGGCCAACATCCTGCGGAATGATATTTACCTTGGGCAAACCGGCATCCAGGTGAGTAACCAGTTCGGCGTTGAACATTTTGTCTTTAGCCCGCAGACCGTGGTAAGCCAAACGCAGGTATTCATCGGCCAGCACATTAATATCCGCCGGCTCCTTTTGCCCGGTACTGGCCCGGCTATGCTGCAACATCCCTTTTACAATACCATCGGCCCGTTTGCCATGGTGACGGATTTTTTCCAGGTTTTGTTTAATATCTTCGGCAATGGCGGCGGCCTCTTCGGCATCCCCCCTGGCCAGTTCCTCATTCATCTCATCAATCAGCTCCATACTAACCTCCGAGAAGTTGTTGACAAAATTGAGCGGGTTTTGTATTTCGTGAGCGATGCCTGCCGTAAGTTCGCCGAGCGATGCCAGTTTTTCCTGCTGTATCAACTGGGCCTGGGTAGCTTTCAATTCCTGTACGGTTTGCTCCAGCGCCTCTTTCTGCTGGGTAATTTCGGCAGTGCGCTGAGCTACCATCATTTCCAACTCAGAGTTTTTCTCGTTAATCTGTTCAACTTCTTTTTGCTGCTTACGAAAGGTAGCCGCCCGGCCAAATATCCACACAAAGGCCGCCAGCACGGCAAATTGTATATACTCCTCCCACATTACATCACCGTCTTTACTGAATACCTCCAGTATGCCGTAAACCAACGTGATAACAATCAACGGATAGTGCAGGTTAATCACGGGCCTCATTTTACTAAAATCCCGCTCGTTTTGTACGTAGTATACTACACCCAACAAAACCACAGACCCGGCTATTTCATCAAAACCGTCGTGCAGGTAACGTTTGGTAATTAAAAAGAGTACTACAATTATCCAACTGAATACGTTGATTAGATTACTCCATTTAAGATAGAGGTCGGTTGATTTGGTAGCTTTACGAACATCTTTAATTAATAAGAATGCAGCCAGATAACTAAAAAAATACATGCAATTACAATGCGGTTAGTTTAGTTACTAAAGGTAATAGTTTAAACCAATTTATTGGCATGGCTGGCCGCCAAACGGCCATGGTACTAATAAAATTACGTTTTGACTGAAGTAAAACCGGAGGCGCGTTTCCAGATTACAAATCATTAAATATATTTATCCTCCTAAATTAATGTGCAATGCGCTTTGAAGAAGCAGTAAAAGATATCCTTGATGAGTTAACCCGGCAATTGTCCGAACGGTTAACGTATCACAGCATCCATCACATCAAAGACGTATACCACACGGCCGAAGCTATTGCCCGGCAAGAAGGCTTATCCAGTAATGACATCCGGTTACTACTCACGGCAGCCAGCTACCACGATGTCGGCTTTCTAAAACAGTCACAGGGGCACGAAGAAGAATCGTGCCGGATGGCAAAGGCTGCATTGCCTGCATACGGGTATACCAGCGATGACATTGAACAGATTTGCGCCATGATTATGGCCACCCGGATACCACAAACTCCGCACACTTTGCCCGAAAAAATCTTAGCAGATGCCGACCTGGATTATTTAGGTCGAGACGACTTTTTCAGCATCGGCAACCAACTGTTTACTGAATTAAAAACTGCCGGCGCAATTGATACCGAGTTGCAATGGAACCAAATGCAGGTAAAATTTATGGAAACTCACCGGTATTTTACAACCACCTCAAAAAGGCTGCGCGACGCTAAAAAAGAAGCAAATTTAGCGTTGGTAAAGGCTAAAATTAATTAAGTTTGCGGGTAATGAAAGGTTTAAACTTGCCGCAATGGGCCATTGATGCGTTTTATACCATAGCGGGCATTTTATTTTGCGGCTTTGCACTTAAAGGCTTTTTAGTTCCGAATAAATTTTTTGATGGCGGCGTAACCGGTATTTCCCTGCTGCTGCACGAACTTTATCATTTTAATATTGCCTATGTAATTGTATTGGTCAATATTCCTTTCATCATTATGGGCTCTTTCCAGGTAAACCGCCGGTTTGCGTTTCGCACTTTGACTGCGGTAATTGGCCTGGGCTTGTGTTTGCAGTTTATTGATTATCCGCAGATAACCAACGATATGTTATTAGTCTCGATATTCGGCGGTGTATTTATGGGCATAGGTGTTGGCCTGGCTATGCGAGGCGGATGCGCACTGGACGGTATTGAGGTACTGGCGCTGTACACTGGCAAGCGGATTAGCTTTACCATCAGCGAGATTATTTTAGGCATCAATATCATCATCTTTTTAATTGCTGCTGTTGAGCTGGGTTTACCCACCGCTTTATACTCTATTCTCACTTACTACACTGCATCAAGGACTATCAACTTTGTGATTGAAGGTTTAGAGGAGTACACAGGCGTTACCATTATTTCGGGCCAAAGCCAGATTATTAAAGAGCGCCTGGTGATGGAGTTGGGTCGCGGCATTACCGTTTATAAAGGCGAGCGTGGCTTTTTAAAAGAAAGCTTTGATGTGAGTCAGCCGGTTGATATTGTTTTTACCGTAGTTACCCGCCTCGAAGTGCGCCGCCTGCGTAACCTGGTACACGATATTGACAGTAAGGCCTTTGTGTTTACCAGCAGCATTAAAGAGGCTGCCGGAGGCGTACTAAAACGCCGGGCAAGACATTAAACTGAAAAGGTTTACTTTTCAATATTCATCTTACCTGATGGTTTGCTTTTAAAACCTAACCTTAAAAGATTTTCACCCTTTATACGTTAAAGGCCTTAACGCCGAAACCAAAACCCGTTTTTGGCATTATTACCTGTAGCATTGTAATTTGATGGCCTTTATCGATATTAAATTTTCTGTTTCGCTCATCAACGTTTTATATTCAGGCCGTTTATGAGCAATCCGTACCAACGAAAAAAACGCTGGAAATACTTGTTGATGTTTTTTGCCGTCCTTATAGCGGCAAGCTCGTTGCTGTACACGAAATATTTAGTCAGGAACATCGCCAAATCAGAACGCACCCGCGCGCAGGTATGGGCGCTGTCCATGAAACAGGTTTTTACTACGGTAGACGAAGAACAACTGAACTACGTTTTTTTAGTACGCGATAGCTTAACTGTACCAGCCATTGTAACTGATGACAAAGGCGAT
>CAXYKR010000171.1:0-6294 GCA_964277815.1 uncultured Mucilaginibacter sp.
TTATCGTTAGTGATAAATCCGCTGCTGTTACTCACAAAACTGTTGATGTTAAAAGCCTGCGGCTCAAAAAGTGAGGTGGCATCATCGCACAGGGCAAAACCGCTTTGCGCTAAAGGGATATTACGCTTCAGCCGCAACTGGTTAATTTCTTTATTTAAGGGGTCTAAATAATTGCTGATAAAAGTCAGCCTGTCAAACCCATTAAAACTATTGTGCTGTTGCAAGTAACTGATAGCATCCTGAGTTTTGGCTAAAGCTGCATCATCTTGATAGTATTGCAAAACCTGCTTAATACCACGCAAAGCCGCTGCTGCTTCGGGCAATGATTGCAGGGCATCCGGCGTGTCGAAGCCGGTTATGCCTAAGCCGGTTATGCGGAATATCTCCAGTCGCATAGCATCAAAGAGCTGCGCATCGGTTAGTTGATATTGTTCGTTAAAACGAACTACCCGCTTCAGGTTAAGCTGCATTTTTTTCACCTCGTTAATCAAGGTTTGGTCATTACCCTTATAATCATCGCTATAGATAATTGCCTCCATTACCTGAAAACCGGTCGGATTTTCTATAAGGTTTTCACCCAGTTCTATCTCATCTACCGGGGCGCCATTGAGCATCACTGCCGTTGTCGGAAAGAAGTATTCCAGATAATATTCTATCGTTTTGTATTGCGCCCGGGCTGCCAGAAAAGCTTGTTTAATTTGCCCCACGTTATTTTGCCGGGCAGCCGGCAACAGTTTGTTATCTACGACGGATTGTAATTTTGTAAGCTCCTCATCAAAATTTTCTTTTACCGCTGCAACAGGTTGCGGCTTTTGCGAAGCACAATAAGAAAAAGACAAGACCACTGCCGTAATGGCAACAATAATAAATGCACGATAATTTGCGGGCATATCAGGGAAAGGCAATAAAGATTTTATAAATAAAACATCCCCCTGAGACAATCGCAGGAGGATGTTTATGAGAAATTTTAACGTTATTATTTAGCTACGCCACGAACAATAACCACTTGTCCGCCTTCGCTGTTGTTACTTAAGCGGGTTGTACCACCATCGGCATTACGATACTTGGTATCTTGCCAGGTATGCGGGTGGATGTTTACGATAAAGGTATTTGGTATACCTGTTAAATTAGATATATCATACATCGCACCGTACTCCCAGCTGCTTAATAACTGGCTGTTAGTTGAGTTGTATTTGCTGTTAAAGGTAGCATCCGTACGGCGATGATTCATTTGCAGCATGGCCTTTAATGATTTATCTGCAATACCAAACTGCCAGATAGTACCATCGTGCTTGTTGTTAGCGTAAAAAGAGTCACCATCTTCCTGGATGTATACATAATTGTCGGTTACACACAGGTTATCAGGGTTAACAATGCTGTTGCCCGGGTTGTCGGCACCATCAACTGCTACTTCCAGTTTACCTTTCAGCGGGTCATTCTCATTCAGAACCAGTTTGTATACACGGCCCCACATGGTTTTGCCAGATACCGGGGTAATTTTATCGCCCTGGCTAACACCTGTTGCGGTAAAATAAACCTCGCGACCGTTGGCAGCACTGCCTTTACGGTAGTCAATATCCTCAACACGTGCCAGCATCAAAGCGTTTTTAGTTACCGTTTGTTGTTGTAACTGAGCACCGGTGCTGGTTTTAACATTGTCCAATTCAACAAATTCAACATCGTATGAGTTGCCTTTGCTCATGTTGGTTTCAACAGGGTCGTTGTTGGTACGTTTCATTACATACACCTTACCGTTTTGTAAGTCGCCCTGGGTGTTTGATACATACATGGCTAACTGGCCGTCGCCTTCATCTTCGCCAATCATAATTACCGTTTTGCCTGGATAGCTGTTTTTTGGCAATGGCACGGCATTCTCGGCGCTCCATCTGCCCAAAGCAGGTAACGTACGCTGGTTGTTTTTCTTATCTGCCGTTCCAAGCGGGTCAATGGCGTGTATCATCGATTCAGAACCACTCTCGCCTGCTGTCAGGAACAAAGGTTTCGAAAAACCGTGTTCTTCCGGCGTAGCCATGGTTGCAGAACAAAGGCGGGTCATACCACCATCCGAATCTACAATGTATTCACCTTTAATAGGTTTAAAGTTTTTATCCAGATAAACACGTGATACCGATTGCAATATCTCGTGGTTATTAATCATGATAAAACCTTCGCCTGATGGGTTTTTGATAATACCTGCGCCGTCAGGCTGAGCACCGAAAACAAAGTTCGGCGATTCTGCCAGTACATCGTCTGAGCTGATTAAGGTAGTAATAGATAAGTTTTCGAAGCCAGACATCGTTTTAACTAACGATGGATTCACTGAGTAGTCTTTTAATTGTGCTGCAGTGTCTGTTTCTTCGGGTTGATTGTTCTTGTTACAGGCTGTAAAAATTACAGCAGTGCTTACCGCAACAGCGGCGGCAATACGTAGCGTTTGCTTCGTACGTAAAACTTTATTCATTTGGTCTTGTGAGTTTGTGAAGCAAAACTACACCTGTAGTATGTACTAATATTAAAGCATATATTAAGGAAAGCTTAATATATTATTTAGAAGCAATCTTATTAACCGACAATCAGAAAGCACAATTATTGAACCTTGAGAGCTCCTGCAGGCGCCTATTACCTTTTACTATATAAAGCTTACATTCATTAGTTGAAGTCAATAGCTCAATGCACCCTATTTTAATAGTTTTCTTACACCCCCAATTCATACCCAATAAGTAAACAATAAGTTAACATTACGGTATAATGCGCGCTCTATCTTTGCGAAAAATATACTCCGATATTAATCAAAAAACAAACAACGCATGAGGAAGTATTTACTCTTACTATTTTTTTCGCTTACTACCATTGGCTTTGCTTTTGCGCAAAGTATCACTACCGGTAGTATGTCGGGTGTGGTTACTGACGAAAAAGGTCAGCCTATACCTGGTGTTACGGTACAGGCTACACACACGCCTACCGGTACCAACTATGCCACAGCTACCCGTGGCGATGGCCGTTACAATTTACCCAATATGCGTGTAGGCGGCCCGTACATTATTACCTTTAACTCTGTTGGTTTTAACAAACAAAGCCAAGGAGACATCATCCTATCGCTGGGACAGGATTTTAAAATTGACATGAAACTGGCTACCTCAACCAACCAGTTAGGCGAGGTAGTGGTTACCAGTACCCAGAACAAGGTAATCAACAGCGGCCGTACCGGCTCTCAAGAGATTATCTCGCGTTCACAGATTGATCGTTTACCTACCATTAGCCGCTCTATTTATGATTATACCAAGCTTACCCCAACGGCCAGCGGGTCAAGCAGTACGTCGTTTGGCGGCCGTAATGGTAATGGTAACAACCTAACAGTGGATGGTGCTTTGTTCAACAACTCTTTCGGCTTATCCAGTACCTTAGGTGGCCAGGCTAATGCGCAGCCTATCTCCCTTGACGCGATTGACCAAATCCAAGTAGCCGTATCACCTTTTGACGTTACCCAAGGCCGCTTTGCGGGTACCGGTATTAATACCGTAACTAAATCGGGTACTAACGATTTTAAAGGAACTGTTTACCTATACAAGCGCAGCGCCGGTTTGGTAGGTTTAAAAACTTTAACTACCGAGGTTGCCAAACCTATTGTTGACTATAACCAACGCGGTATAGCCCTGGGTGGCCCCATTGTTAAAAATAAATTGTTCTTCTTCTTTTCGGGTGAGCAGGAACGCATCAGCGACCCGGCTACCTCGTTCACTGCCTTACAACCCGGACAAACCGCTGGTGGTTCTATCTCGCAAGTATCGGCTGCCGACCTTAACACACTGAAAAATTTCCTGCAAACTAAATATGGTTACGATGCCGGCGCTTATGAAAACTATCAGTTACGTACGCAGTCTGACAAAATAACCGCCAAGCTTGACTGGAACATCAACGCTAAAAACACGTTATCATTAAAGTATTTCTACCTGAAATCTTTCCGTGATGTGCCTCCAAGCAGCTCAGGCTCTCAAGGTAGCCGTAGCCCGGGCTTAACCACGCTTCCGTTTTTCTCGTCATACTATACCATTAACAACAACTTTAACATTGGTATAGCCGAGTTAAACACACGTTTTAGTAGTAAATTTGCTAACAAACTGACTATCGGTTACCAGGCGCTGCGCGATTTCCGCCAGTCACCAGGCGGCGGTAACTTTCCGTTGGTAGATATATTAAACCCGGCAGGTACCAATACCCTGACTTCTTTTGGTTATGAACCATTTACGGCCTTCAACCAATTAAATACCGATACTTACCAGTTTAGCGACGTGTTCTCGATTTTTGCTGGTAGACACGAAATTAACATCGGTACTTCTAACGAGTACAATAAGTTTAAAAACGGCTTTGCTCCTAACTATTACGGCACTTACCGCTTTAACAGCTTAGCCGATTTTTACGCCTCGGCTAATAGCGGTGCTACAACCGCCGTACGTTATGATTTCCGTTACTCTGCCTTACCCGGCGGCGTTTTCCCGTTTGCTTCGGTTAACGCATATACCCTGGGCTTTTTTGCACAAGACAAGTGGAACGTTAATGACAACTTTAAGCTGACCTACGGTGTAAGATTTGACATGCCGGTTTATAATAACGATGCCGAATATAACAGCAATGCTGCTGCACTTACCGGTTTTATGGGTGGCTATCGCGTAAACACTGCACAATTCCCTAAAACCCGTGTGCAGGTTTCTCCGCGCGTAGGCTTTAACTGGGATGTTAACGGCGAAGGCATGACGCAAATTCGCGGTGGTGCAGGTGTATTCACCGGTCCGGTTCCTTACGTATACATCTCTAACCAGGCCAGCAACAATGGTGTACAATTTGGCTCATATACCTTGATACCCGGAACAGGTGGTATTTTGGCAACCGACCCGCGTTTGGCCTTTAATCCTAATGTAGATACCAACCGGCCAACCAACGCTGCGGCCAACACCTCTTACAACCTGGCCATCAGCGACAAGGATTTTAAATTTCCGTCAAACTTCCGTGCTAACTTAGCGGTCGACCATAAATTACCTTTCGGCATTTTGGGTACTATTGAAGGTATTTACTCTAAAGACATTAATGCCGTTTACTACCAAAACGTAGCCTTACCAAGTACAGGTATTACTTTTGCCGGCAGCGATAACCGTTTCCGTTACAGCAGCACCACGGTATATCCTTCTATCCCATCTGCACAGGGTGGCAATACGGCAGCTAACCCTAACATTACAGATGCAATCCTGTTAAAAAATACCAGCAAAGGTTACACCTACAGCATCACAGGTCAGTTACAGCGCACGTTTAAAGAGCTTTACTTTAACATTGCTTATACCCACTCTGATGCCCGCACCGTTAACGACGGTGGTTCAATTGCACAATCAACCTGGCGCGACCGTGTAGTAAGCGGTGACCCGAACGCCAACGTTACTTCATACGCAAGCTTTTATACACCTAACCGTATCATTGCTTCGGCATCTTACCGTAAAGAGTACCTTAAACACCTGGTTACCTCCATTGGTATTACTTATGAGGCTGCCAATGCCGGTACTGCATCATACGTATACAGCGGCGATGTTAATGGCGACGGCCAGACCAGCAATGATCTGATGTACGTACCTATTGATGCTAACGACATTGTTTTAGTTAGAGACAACAGCAGTGATAACCGTACTACAGCACAAACCTGGAACCAGTTAAACAGCTTCATCAACCAAGACCCTTATTTGAGCAAAAGAAGAGGTAAATACGCTGAGCGTAACGGCTTGGTATTACCTTACTTCCATAATGTAAACTTTAACTTTACACAGGATATTTTCCATACCAGCGGCAAAGTTCGTAACACTCTGCGTTTCGAGTTTAACATCATTAACCTGGGTAACTTCCTGAACCAAAACTGGGGTAACTTTAAGTTTGTTAACCGTACAGCCATCCTGTCTTACAAAGGCATCGACTCGAGCACCGGCAAACCTACTTACTCGTTCCCTTACTTCGATACCAACAACCAGATACCATTGGTTAACTCATTCGGTAATGGCGTATCGCAGCAATCACGCTGGCAGGCACAGTTTGGTTTGAGATACATCTTTAACTAAACAAAGCATACTGCTTACAGAAGAAAACCCCGGTGCCAAAAGCATCGGGTTTTCTTTTATGATAAATACCGGATTAAACTCCTGCCCGGCTACTTAATCTGCTTTTGGCGTGCGGCAACTTCTTTTAACAGTAATGGAAAAGCCGGTGTGGCCATGCCGCCATGGTCAAAACCCTGTAGCTGGAAAAGACGGGTATTTTTGT
>CAXYKR010000172.1:0-15175 GCA_964277815.1 uncultured Mucilaginibacter sp.
GGTTGGTTTCTCATTACAGCAAACGGCAGCTAACCCGTTTGTTATAGCTTTAGGCTCAGCCGAAACAGCCGCAAGCCGACTCAATTTTGCCGGCGCGGTAAATAACTTTGGTGGTCTAATGGGGCCCGTTATTGTAGGCGTACTGTTATTTGGTACCGCTAAGGGAGCCAGTACTGCCAAAGTAGAAATATCTTCGGTAAATAATTTATATTATGCTTTAGCCGGTTTGTTTGTTGCCGTGGCTGTGTTTTTCTGGTTTTCTAACCTGCCAAAGGTTACCAGCGACGAAAAAATTGAGCAAAGCAATAAAGCTAATTTACCGCTGTTCATTATCTTCATAGCTTTCGGACTCATATTAGCTGCTAATCCTTTAAGTAACGCTACAGGTTTGTCGCAAGCCTATTTTGTATATGCATCATTGGCCATTATTCTGTTCTCACTGATTGGCTCCTTGCTTTCTGCTCAAAAAAGCGGACAGGGCTGGGGAGCAATGCAGTACCCGCAGCTAATTTACGGTATGCTGGCCATCTTTATGTACGTAGGTACCGAGGTTACCATACAAAGTAACATGGGAGCCTTGCTTAAACTACCCGAGTTTGGCGGCTGGAACGAAAGCGATATTGCACCGTTCATTTCCTTGTACTGGGGTAGCTTAATGATAGGCCGCTGGGCCGGCGCTGTAGGTGCGTTTAATTTACAAACAACTACTAAGTATGCCTTAACTATTATTATGCCTTTTGTGGCGTTTGCAGTGGTGCTTTTGGCCAACTACATTTCGGGCGCAGCTATCAGTCATTTACTGCCTTATGCCGTTTGTATTGTAGTGATGATTATTGCTTTCTTTTTAGGTAAAGAGAAGCCTGCCCGTACGCTTACCGTGTTTGGTTTGTTAGGTGTGGCCTTTATGCTGGTGGGCTTATTAACTCACGGCATTGTTTCGGTTTATGCATTCATCAGCGGTGGCTTGTGCTGCTCTATCATGTGGCCCTCTATTTTTGCGTTGTCGGTTACTGGTTTGGGCAAATACACCAGCCAAGGCTCGGCATTTTTAATTATGATGATTTTGGGTGGCTCCATTATACCACCGGTACAAGGCATTTTGGCCGATACCGCGGGTATCCACTTATCGTACATTATACCGGTAATAGGTTTTGCTTACCTGGCATTCTTTGCCTGGAAAGTGAGCGGCGAGTTAAGAAAACAAGGCATCGACCTTGACCATGTTGAAGCGGCAGCCGGGCACTAAGTAACTTTATGAGTAAACTTTCGTTCGACCAGATATTTATGAACCTGGCCAGTGATTTGGCCAGGCGCTCGCATTGTGTAAAGGCGCAGGTAGGAGCAGTGCTGACTAAAGATACCCGCATCATATCCGTAGGCTATAACGGCCCGCCAGCCGGCACGCATAATTGCGACGAGGAATGGCCCGAAACCGGTTGCCCGCGTGATGCCCGCGGTAGTTGCTCGCTGGCTTTACATGCCGAAGAAAATACAATATTATACGCCGTAAAAAACGGCGCTAAGTTAGAAGGTGCAACCATGTACACTACGCTGTCGCCATGTTTGGCGTGTGCACGACTCATATTTTCGGCCGGTATCACCACCGTGTACTATCAGCATTCTTATGCCGAATACAAGGGATTGCCGAGCGATGAAGGTGTTGATTTTTTAAGGCGCTTCGGGGTAGAAGTGCTCAAATTTGAACCAGAAGATAGAGCCGTTACTTTTTAAGTAACGGCTTTACTTTTTCTAAAGCAAATTGTAATTGCTGTTCAGGAGTAATATTAGTGTTGTCTAAAATAATTGCATCCTCGGCACGCATTAGCGGGCTTTCCTTACGTGTGGTGTCTGAGTAGTCGCGGTGAGCTAAGTTCTCAAATACTTCTTCCAGGGTGATGTCCGGATTGTTGGGCTGCAACTCCTTAAAACGACGCTCGGCGCGTACCTTCGGGTCGGCGGTCATAAACAGCTTAAGCTGCGCGTTCGGAAACACGGTAGTACCAATATCGCGGCCATCCATTACAATGTTTTTAGAACGGCCCATGCGTTGCTGCTGCGCAACCATCTCCTTACGTACCTCGCGTATGGCCGACACCGGACTTACGTTTTCAGATACCGGCATCAGGCGGATTTCATCAGATACCTCTTCATCGTTCAACGTGATGTGCGTTTGGTAATCGCGCGAATGAAAATTGAGATGGATATTTTTGAGCGCTTCGGCCACCTGTTCAGCATTATTCAGGTCAATGTGGTTGCGTAAAAAATAAAGGGTTACGGCGCGGTACATTGCACCGCTGTCAACGTATATAAACTGGAGTTCTTTGGCTAAGGCTTTAGCTAATGTGCTTTTTCCGCACGACGAGTAACCGTCAATGGCTACCACAATGTTCTTGCTCATCGGAGTGCTAAGGTACAAAAATGCTTAAATTTTTTGCAGCTTAGGTTTTAAACTTAGTTTTGGAAAATGAACTTTACCAAATCCGATTTGCAAAAAGAGCTGACTTACAGGGCATCACGCAGCGGCGGCAAAGGCGGACAAAATGTGAATAAGGTTTCTACCAAAGTAGAACTGTTGTTTGATTTACAGCAATCGGCGCTGTTTACCGACGAAGATAAAGCCTGGCTTACCAGCAAACTGCAAAACCGGCTTAACCGTGATGGCTTAATACATTTAACCAGCGAAGAATCCAGAAGTCAGCTGGATAATAAACATCATGCTTTAGATAAGCTCTATGCGATGTTGGAACAGGCGCTTTACAAACCCAAGGCACGCAAGCCCATTAAAGTGAGCCGGCAAGCCAAGGCAAAACGCCTGGAGCAAAAGCGCCTGCAATCGGTAAAGAAACAATTACGCAAAAACGATTATTAAATAATTGACCTTTGCTTTAATTAAAGCGATAAAGCAGCGTTGCCGAGCCCCATTGATGGGTGTAAAAGCTTTGCGTTTTTACATCACGGGTATGAAATACTGCCGCCAAATCAATCACCCAACGTTTACCGCCATAAGCCAATCCCACTTGCTGGCTCAACATGGTACGGTTAGGTGTGCTTCGGATTTCAGGCCCGCCTGGCTGGCTGTCCTGAAACAAACCGCCTTCTACCGTAGCATCGTAAGCAACGTAATTAAATTGGGGCTTATAGTACAAAAACAACTCACGGCTGTGCAGTGGCGTTGTGGCATTACGCGTAGATACGCTTTGGGTACTTACCGAATTAAACAGCTGGTTAAAATCGCCAATCCTCACCAACGGGCCTAAACCTGCACCGTTAAACCCGGTACCCAGGTTTCCGTAAACAGATGCGCTCACATCAATCCACGGAGCGCGGGCGAGCAAGCGGTTATACTCTGCCGACAAATTCAACTGAAAATTGTTCCTGATTTGATATTGCCAGCCATTGAGCGTGTAAAAGCCAAAGGTGTTATGAATAATATTTTGTACCTGCTTGCCCAACGCTGCTGGGCCAATCATGCCGGTTTGGGCAGTAAGTTTAAGGTTACTCTCGTTTTTGTAAAGCAAGTTTAAATTAGCCCCGGCATACAAATAAGCAGCAAAAGGCCGGTCTACAAAACTGGCGTTAGGCACGTAACCGGATATCGGATTAAACATTTTTTGGCCCACCTCTAAGCCCAACACCTTATTGGCCAGTTTAGCACTGTTATTGGTGTTTAATGCCTGGCGATAAAAAATGTACAGGCCGTTGGTATAATAGCGGTCGGAGCCTTGCGCCAAAAAAGAATCATTATCAGACTGGAAGCCAAACTCATGGGCGTGTATTTGCGCCGACGTTACTTCGCTTGCCAAAAAAAGTGCTGCAAAAACAGCGATGAACCGAAATTTCATGTTGAATACAAAGCGCTAAAAATAACAAAAAGCCGGATGGTTTGTCCGGCTTTCTTTGATTATAAGCTTACAGGTGTGTTAAAATGTATAGCCAAAACCTATGCCTGCGAAATATGGTAAGAATGCGGAACTATTAAAAATAGGAGTAATTGCTGCTCTGAAATGGAAACCTCCGTCTTCAGGCTGATACCGATAACCAAAAGTCATAGTGCCGATTGTACCTGTAACATCATCAAGAGATAAATAACCTCTGTCATTTCCGCCTATATTAATGAATGTAGCGCCAAGGCCTACTTCAAAATACTTGCTTTTTTTACCTAATAAATAATTTACTTGTACAGGCAAAGTTAAAATTGAGTTACCACTTTCAGCAAGAAAGCCAACTCCTACACGGCCGCCAAGCCCATCGCGACGTTGGCCGAACCGTGTGTCGTAATTTGCAGAAATTACTAGACCAGGTCCGAAAAGTTCAACAAAAACATTCTGCGCACGTGGCATAGAGGCAGAATTTTGCGTAAAAGAGTTTTGAGCGAAAGAATTTTGAAAAAATGCGCAAAGAATAATTGCGAAAACGAAAGAGATTTTGGTTAGTGTACTCATGGTTTAGTTTGTTGGTCTAAACATAAGTAAACTAACCAAATTTTGCAACTACATAGTGTAATCAACCGTAGGTTTTAGATCCTCTTTTACAGTTAAATCAAGCGGTTCTGCTACCAAGTCATCCAAAAGGGCTAGGTTAATTACCTCGCGCATTTCTTTTACGTAATGGAACTTCAGGTCTTTAATGTAATCTTCCTTAATTTCCAGGATATCTTTCTGGTTCGACTGGCACAAAATAATCTCTTTGATGTCGGCGCGTTTGGCCGCCAGTATTTTTTCTTTAATACCACCCACCGGCAATACACGTCCGCGCAGGGTGATTTCGCCGGTCATGGCCAGGTTGGGCTTTACTTTACGTTGGGTAAATGCCGATGTTAAAGCCGTGAGCATGGTTACACCGGCCGACGGGCCGTCCTTAGGCGTAGCGCCTGCAGGTACATGGATGTGGATGTCCCACTGGTCAAACAGCTTTGGGTTAATGTTAAAATAACCGGCATGGGCGCGTATATAAGCCAACGCAATGGTGGCCGATTCTTTCATTACATCGCCTAAACTTCCGGTAAGGGTTAAACGACCACGACCGGGGCTTAAACTGGCTTCGATAAATAAAATATCGCCGCCTACTTGTGTCCAGGCTAAACCTGTTACCACACCGGCTACGTCGTTACCTTCGTATAAATCTTTGTCGAACAGGGGAGGACCTAAATAGCGTTCTACATCTTTTTTGGTTACGGTGGCGTTATATTCTTCCTCAAGAGCAATGCTTTTAGCCACACCACGAACAATAGAGCCAACCTGTTTTTCCAACCCGCGCACGCCCGACTCGCGGGTATAATCTTCCACCACCTTTTCCATCACGTCGTTTTTAATCACCACATCTTTGGTTTTGATGCCGTGGGCTTCGCGTTGTTTAGGCAAAAGGTGTTGCTTGGCTATCTCAATTTTTTCTTCGATGGTATAACCGCTTACTTCGATGATTTCCATACGATCGAGCAAAGCAGGCTGTATGGTGCTTAGGGAGTTGGCGGTAGCAATAAACATCACGTTCGACAAGTCGAAATCCAGCTCTACATAATGGTCGTAAAAGCTGCTGTTTTGCTCCGGGTCCAGTACTTCCAAAAGGGCAGAAGACGGGTCGCCTCTAAAATCGTTACCTACTTTGTCAATCTCATCCAAGATAAACACTGGGTTAGCTGCACCAGCTTTTTTAACTGACTGAATGATACGGCCCGGCATGGCACCGATGTACGTTTTACGATGACCTCTAATTTCGGCCTCGTCGCGCACACCGCCCAGCGCCATGCGTACGTATTTACGGCCTAAGGCTTTAGCGATTGATTTACCCAATGATGTTTTACCAACGCCCGGAGGGCCAACCAGACACAAAATAGGCGCTTTCATGTCGTGCTTTAACTTCAGCACGGCCAGGTATTCGATGATACGCCGTTTGACCTTTTCCATCCCAAAGTGGTCCTTATCCAGCACTTTTTGGGCACGTTTAAGGTCAAAGTTATCCTTGGTAAATTCGTTCCAGGGCAAATCCAGCAACAGTTCCAGGTAATTTATCTGCACCGAGTAATCGGCAGCGGCCGGGTTAATGCGCTGTAGCTTTTCTATCTCTTTATCGAAATGGTCGCTAACTTCTTTGCTCCATTTCTTTTTAAGGGCACGGGCACGCAGGTTCTCTATTTCCAAATCGGGAGTGCTGCCACCTAACTCTTCTTGTATGGTTTTGAGTTGCTGATTTAAAAAGTAGTCGCGCTGTTGCTTGTCCAAATCGGTACGTACCTTGGTTTGTATTTGGTTTTTAAGTTCCAGCATTTGCAAATCGGTAGTCAAATGCTCCAATACCAAGTTGGCGCGGTCACGCACGCTTGGTGTCTCCAAAATGCGCTGCTTGGCTTCCATGTCCGCATTCATGTTGGAGGCAATAAAGTTAATTAAAAACGTAGTGCTTTCAATATTACGGATGGCAATGCCGGCTTCGCTCGGTATATTGGGCGATAACTGAATAATGCTCATGGCCATATCTTTTACAGATGACACCATGGCTTTAAATTCTTTATCTTCTTTAATAGGTACCTCTTTAAAAGGCTCTATTGACGCTTTGATGTAAGGCGAACTCTGCACCTCGTCTTTAAGCACAAAGCGCTTTTTACCCTGCAAAATTACGGTAGTGTTACCGTCGGGCATTTGCAGCATTTTGATAATAAGCGCCGTGGTACCAATTTGATGTAGCTGGCTAAAATCTGGGTCTTCAACGTTCACATCTTGTTGGGCTACTACGCCCACCATGCGGTCGCCTTTGTTGGCATCGCGGATAAGTTTGATAGATTTATCGCGGCCTACGGTGATGGGGATAACTACGCCCGGAAATAATACAGTATTACGTAAAGGTAAAATGGGTAAAACGTCAGGAACCTGCTCATTGTTCATTTCCTCTTCGTCTTCGGTAGACATCAGCGGGAAGAACTCCGAATCTTCATTTATAATTGGTAAAGTGTTTTTTATATCAAATAGGTCGAAATTCATTAAATACCCTTTCTGTATAGTGTTGATAAATGGCGCCAAGTTGTCAGCCAGCGCCGGGGTTCAAACGGATGAAGCTTACAAAAATACGTTTTTATGTTTTAGAATACTTCAGCAAACAATAGTTTCAATTGACATGCCAATACTTTTGGCCCTGACAAATTACCATTAATAAGCACGGCTTGTATGTAACGAAATAACAATTTGATAAGTTATTTGTACTTGAATGAGTATACTTGCCTGATTGAATGACGCTAAAAAGGTGCTTTTTAAGAAATCAGGTATGACTGAAAATAAAAAAGTTTTACACAAACCGATTATAGGTGCAATAAATTATCCACTGGTTAGTTATTGTTATGTTAATTCAGCTAACATCTGATCTGATGAGGAGGATATCCGTCATACTGTCCTTTATTATTGCTTCGAGTATTGAAGGATATGCTCAAAACGCCTACATGAAGCTTGGCTTACAGGCGTTAATGGATAAGGACTTTAAAACCGCCGTCAGGCAGTTAGAGAAAGCTTGTGTTGTTGATTCAAGCAATGCCAATGCCTTATGGATGTTAGGCTATTCATACTACCATAGCGAAAACTACAAAAAGTCAATTGCGGCCTATAACCGCGTATTGTCTATCAATGTCACGGACCACGCGGCTTACTCGTTCCGCTCTAAGGCCAAAAGCAACATGGCTAAAGATGCCCAATTACCCGAAAGCGAAAAAGAAAAATATCTGCTGGGTGCCATAGCCGATTTAACTAAGGCCATTTTAATAAAGCCTGAAAATACGTACTACCAGAACCGCGCTATTGACTATAAAGATTACGCTGCCCTAAAAATGGCGCATGCCGGTTATGACAAGCAAAGAGTTGCCACTGCCCTCAAAGCAGCCATCGGCGATTTTGAAAAAATATTAGCTAATAACTCGTCCCGTACAGATATTGCATCGCTGCTTGATGTTACTAAAGAGAAATTGGCGACCGTGGTAGGGCATCATTAAGTTTGTTGTACTCTATTCTACATCAGACATCTGCAGGTGCTTGTTGCTTGACGTTATCATTTCAGCTATTGTTTCAAAATTAATGTTACTGTTTGCACAAAACTCATTTGTGTATGATTTTTACAGTGTTTTTTTTAAGGCTATGAGTTAAACTTTAAGATCACAAACAGTAAACGATTAATCCTAAAGTGTCTTTGCGAGAATACAAAGCAATTTCTTTAAGCTGAGCCAGCGTTTAGGTTAAACACGCGACGTTCATATCCGCTTTGATTATCCTAAAGAGATGGCGCCCGTATCCTCGCAAAGACGTGCGGGTTATATCGTAGATTTTCAAATGCGATGCGATAAAAATGTTCGATATCAAAATCACAGGGTGCACGTACGTCTGTGGGCTTAATTTTACACTCTTTATTCCTTGCCCGGGTTGTTGACTTTATAATCTTATTCCAATACTTGGCTCCTGGTTATTAACTCTTGATTTTCACAAAAAACAAGCAACTTTTACCCCCATCATTCCGTACATAGGTAAATATTGCTGTTGCAAGTACAGCAGCGACAATTTTTTTTTAAGATGCAGTTAAACCATTAGCGTAAAATACACTCAAAAACATTCCGCTTCATCTTAAACCCAATACTTATGAAAATTTTACTGTTTTTGTTTTGTCTTTTCGTAAACGCATCGTCTAAAGCACAATCGCTGTTTAGCGTGGGCCGGCAAAGCGCGCTTAACGATATTCAGCAAAAGCAGGTAAAGTTGTTGCTCATTGGCGGCGTTGCGCCCACGGTTATCCAAGGGCAAGAGAAGTTTGAGCAACAATATGGCCTTCAATATCACGATTATGGCTGTATGCCGCCCGAGGCCGACTCGGTGAAAGCCTACAATAAAACCATTTTCCGTTACCTGGATGCTACTTACGGCAAACAATGGCGTAAGCAGGTGCGCAAAGATGTGCCGGGTTTGAAGGGGTGATTCGTCTGTATCCATATAGATAATTAACCACAGCCTGCTCAGCATCTGTCGGCGCTTCCAATTTGGTATTTTCATAATTTCGTGTCATCTTTAGGTTTATTACAAACCTAAAACCATGAGCAAGCCTAACGACGATGACATCCCAGTATCCCGGTTATCTTATAATACCGTTTACATAAATTATGATGGGTTGGATGGCAAAGGTCAGGTGTTGTACCTCAATACACAATGCATTTTAGTAGGACTTAACGATGCGCCCTGGATGCTCTTTGTGACCGCCGACTTTAATCAGGATGAGATTATCAATGCCATAGGCGATGACTTATACGAGATAAAGCGATTGGTGGTACAGTCAACATTTATGACAGGGAACAAAAATAGTAAGGTTGTTTTTCATATCCCGGACTGGTTGCTTGCTTTTAAAAAACTGGAGATGTTAAAGTTTGAACAAATTATAGTTGACGAGCTTTGGCTTTTCCGAAATTTGTCCATCGGCGAATTGATTTTGAAAAAAGTAAAATACGAAGACGAAGATATTTTGGCAGATTCCATCCTGCAGTTTAAACAGCTTTCAGCGATGATTTACGATGATTCGTTGTCTCCAGCAATAATTGATAAAATTAGTTTGGCAAAGCCTGCACTGAAGTTGACTTTCGAAGCTTGATAAATCGTCAGATTCATTAGCATTAGTCATATTCCGATTTATGTCATTTATCATGAGCCTCACCACGTCATCACTTCGCCCTTTTTTAGGCGCCAAAAATTTTGATCAAAGCCGCTCCTTTTACCGCGAATTAGGTTTTGAGGAAACGATAATTGAGCCCAGTTTATCATTGTTTAAAAACGGCAATTCTATTTTTTATTTACAGGATTATTATGTGGCCGATTGGATAGGGAACAGCATGTTATTGCTAGAGGTGAGTAATATAGCACAGCAATACCACGCTTTACAAGCCAGTAATTTATTTACCCGATTTGCCGACGCTAAGCTGCTGCCTCTTGCAACGGAAGATTGGGCTGATGTTTTTCGGATCATCGATCCCTCTGGTGTGTTATGGCACGTAGGGGAGTTTAAAAGTTAATTTGACTTTTGTGATAATTATGGCTGATAACATAACTGCAATTTTAAAAAATTGGTTGGTAACAGCTTTTGTACCTGTCCCATTAATAATGCTATTAAACGAGCCATTAGCCAGGATATTGACAATTGACTTTCTGTTGGTGATGATTGTTATGGCGATTGCAATTAGCGTCGTATTTTCCCCCGCAGTTCTCATCAATATTTCAGTTGTTAGGTCCAGGTTGATGCCGACATTGTTTAGCAAGTCGGTCATCCAGTATGGATTATTGGCTTTTAATTTGATCAACATTGGTATCAGTTTCTATATTCTACATTTGATATTTGGTAGGTATATTTATCATGCACAGCAATGGGCAGTAGGTTGCGCTATAACAATGCTGGCTGGTTTTTACTTTTATAGAAATCATGAATTACTCCATCACAAATAGTGGTGCTCAAACGCGGTTCTAATATTACAGTCACCTTAAAATATCTCTGAACAATTTCCAATCTCATTTGGTGAAGCGCTACTAAGTTTTCTATATTCACCAACGCTAACGGTGCAAACCTGCACGGTGGGCAAGCAGTATAATTTTTATGATTAGTAACTTAGAACAAACATTCCGGTGGTTCGGTCCGCAAGACCCTGTAACCCTGCAATCGATTACACAGACCGGTGCAACAGGTATTGTTACCGCCCTGCATCACATCCCGGCAGGAGAGGTGTGGAGCCCCGAAGAAATACAAAAGCGCAAAACTATGATTGAAGAGGCTGGCCTGCGCTGGTCGGTGGTAGAGAGCGTTAACATCCACGAGAGCATTCGCATTGCCGGTGTCGAGCGCGACGATTATATTGCCAAATATATTCAAACGCTTAAAAACCTGTCGGCGGCCGGACTAAGCGTTGTATGTTACAACTTTATGCCCGTGCTCGACTGGACCCGTACCAACCTGGATTACCGTCTGGCCAACAATGCATCGGCCCTGCGTTATGAGGCTGCTGCACTGGCCGCGTTTGATTTATACATCTTGCAGCGCCCCGAGGCAGCGCAAGAGTTTACCCAAGCGCAGCAGCAAGCCGCCAAAGCTTACTTCGACAGCCTGAGCGATGAGCAGAAAACACAGCTCACCAACATCATCATGGCCGGTTTGCCCGGTACCGACGATGTGTTTACTATCGAAGAATTTAAAGTTCATCTCAAGAAATACGAGCATATTGATGCTGCGGTGCTTAAGCAAAACATGGCTTATTTTCTGCAGGCTATCATCCCGGATGCAGAGCAGGCAGGCATCAAAATGTGCGTTCACCCCGACGATCCGCCGTTTTCTATCCTTGGCTTGCCGCGCATCGTATCTACCGAGCAGGATTTGCTGGGTGTGGTTAATGCCTGTCCGTCGCCGGCCAATGGTTTAACTTTTTGCACCGGTTCGCTGGGCGCTAATCCGGCTAGCGATTTACCGGGTATTGTAGAACGCCTGGGTCAGCACATCCACTTTTTACACCTGCGTAACGTGCAGCGCGAGCCTGATGGCAGTTTCTACGAAGCCGACCACCTGAACGGCAGCACCGACATGTACGCCGTAGTGAAAGCGGTAATTTTAGAACAGCAAAAACGCGCCGAAGCCGGCCGCACCGACGTAGCCATCCCTATGCGACCTGACCACGGCCACAAACTGCTGGATGACTACAACTACAACACTTACCCCGGCTACTCCGTCATTGGCCGCCTCAAAGGCTTGGCCGAACTGCGCGGCCTTGAAATGGGTATTAAGCGGACTTTGTTGGGGTGAGGGAAACACTACAATTACTACACTACAGGTATGTGGTAAAGTATCTCTATAACTGTGTTGACAGGGTAATGGCACGCTATTATAGGGTCTTTACATGGCACAATTCTTTAGGTATTGCTTCTTACAACCATAGCCAATTTTTATAAACACATTAAAAATTAATCCTAAACGTCCTTATTTTTAGCTTTGGCGGAATAACATTCGCCGAAGCATAATTATTCGACTGATAATATTGTTACATAACTAACAGTGTGTTTTATAAAATATTATTTACGTTAGTGTTAAGTTAAATAATACTGCATCGCAAAACCAATACACTCGGTTGTTGTAGTACCATTGATATTTTTGCCTGATCAAAGAACAAATTAATTTATTTCATCTGATGCTGATGCAGATATTTTGATAACCGGGATAGCTGCGTAATAGGTTGATGCTGCATTGTATTAAAGTTTTACGCAACCCAATGATGGATGAGTAGATGGATAATGATAATTTGTCTGGACAGATAGGCAACTGCTGGTCGGCCGAGCCCTCGGGCACCTGGTTAGCCGTTGATGCCTGCCGCCGCGAGGCCGGTATGTGCTTCGGGGTAATCCCCAATCTTTTTAACCCTGCCTGGTCAGCACCGGGTGCTATGGCAGCGCTTTGGGCGTATGCGCGCACCGCATACATCAACAACCCGTTGCCGCCCATCCTCAAAGAGCGTATTTTTGTATACCTCTCGCGCATGGCACCTGCGCCGTATAGCCTGGCCCGTCACGTTGGTTTTTTGACCGGTAGAGGTAAACCGGCCGGCAGTGCCGCAACCCAATCGCAAGACATCAACGAGGCGATTATCCTGTTGACTCTTCCATTGCCCGACCAGCAATCCACTGAAGATGCGCTGCAGCGTTTTCAGCAATACTCGCCTTTGCATGAGTTACCCGAGCCCGGCTCGCCGCTGGAGGCTGATTTGTTGCTGTTACTCGGGGTTATTTATCAATTACCGCAACAGGCACACCGGGTAAGAGAATCGTTGAAACAATCGCTTACCGACACCGATACTCAATGGATTACTGCTTTGCTCAGCTATATCCACGCGGAGCATTGCCACGCCGCAGCCCAGAGCGAACTATATTTTGAGCCTGATTTACAGGAACTGTTTGAGCAGGAACCCGAACTGGCCTTATTAGTACCTGGCACCCGGCGCCGTGAGCAGAACACTGGGGTGATAGATAATTTAAGCCAGACAAAAACCGACACGGGAGAAGCCCAACTTTCCGTAAACCAAGAGGAGATATCACCGGCGGATAATAATCCGGCATTACTGCAAAATGTGCTCGACCTAACCCCTGTGGGTATCTCGATCATGGAACCGGTAAGGAATGACGAAGGTTATATTTTGGATTTCAGGCTGCGGATGGTGAATAAGGAGATGGAAGCCGAGGCAGGCCGAGACGATTTGACGGGTAAGCTTTCTGCCCAGGAGTATCCGGAAATAAGAGATACCGGCCTTTACGATATGATGGTGCGGGTAATGCAAACCGGCAAGCCTGAAACTACCGAATATCGGTATGAGCGTAACGGGCAGGAGCGGTGGTACAATACGGCCATTACCAGAGTAAACGATACCTTGATTACCAGCAACCTCGATATAACCTACCGTAAACAAGCGGCTGAGGAGCGCTCAAGAAGTTTGAATTTGATGGAACAGTCTGAAGCGTTGGTGCAAATGGGCAGTTGGGAATACGACCTGCAAAGCCGCGAAATGAGCTGGTCGGCAGGGATGTACCGTATGTTCAGGATAAAGCCCGGCACGCCGGTATCGCCCGAAACGATGATGCAATTTGTGCATCCTAAAAGCCACGAAGCGGCCGAAACACTCATCCGTAGTATCAAAAACGGAGAGGAAGCGGCTGAACAGGTATTGGATGTACTGATTGACGGCGAAAACCGCATCGTGAGGGTGAAGGTCAAAGGCACGCCCGGTACAAACGCACAAATGACCCGACTATTAGGTGTTTATCGCGACATTACACTACCGCGCCGTTCGCGCGAGCAGATCTTGAAAGACACGGCTATGATTAAAGGCCTGGCTGATGCCGCGCCCGACATGCTGTATGTGATTGACCTGGTTACGCTGCAGATGGTTTATGTAAATAACCGCATTGAGGAATTGTTTGACAAGACCGCGTTAGAGATTAAAGAGCTGGGACAGACTTTTTTTGAAACCGTAGTTTATGAGGACGATAAACAGCTTTTTAGAGACAATATACAGGCGCTGAAAGTGTCTGACCGGGGCGAGGTACTGGGCCTCACCTACCGTTTGTACGACCACCGGCAACAGTTGCACTGGATAAAAACCCGCCGTACGGTTTACCTGCGCAACGAGCAGGGAGAGCCTACGCATATCATCGGTATATCGCAGGATATTACTGAGCAGATGGCATTGCAAGAACGTAACCGGCAGTTGAACAATGAGCGGCTGACCATGGAAGAATCGCAGCAGCAGGAAATTTTTAAGGTAACATTGCACTCGCAGGAAAAAGAACGAAAGCGCATAGCCGAAAGTCTGCACAACGGCCTGGGGCAGCTGCTTTACGGCGTAAAACTAAGTCTGAACCAAATCAGCGCTAAAAACCCCATGCCGGCCAACGAGGAAGCCCTGCGGCATACCGAACAACTGATTACACAATGCATCCGCGAAACCCGCCGCATATCACACGAGCTGATGCCCGCTGTGCTGGAGGATTTTGGATTGAAAGAAGCCATGCTGGATATTTGCCGGCAATTAAGCGGCGATACCAAGTTTCAATGCCAGTTTACCGGCCTCGAAGTTAAACTGGACAAGGACCTGGAGGTAGCCATTTACCGCATCATTCAGGAGCTGATGATTAATGTAATTAAACATGCTGAAGCCAGTACCGGCACCGTAAATGTGGAGATTGCCCTGCGTAACATCAACATTTTGATTGAAGACAACGGCAAAGGCATGGATGCGGACCTGAAAACCAAAGGCATTGGTCTATCATCCGTAAAAAGCAAGGTTAAATTGCTTAAAGGCGAAATGGACATTAGCTCAGCACCTGGCCAGGGCACCAGCATAAGCATCCGGTTTCCCTATCACCTACACTGACTGCCGTAAAAAACCATTACTTTTACGAATTAGATATCGTTAAATATCAGTCTTGTTGCAAACTTTGATAGAGATAATCTTTACAAATCACGCTTTAAAAAAGTGCAGCCTGCAATCCGTGGGAAGTTAAAAAGGCCTCACCTGCAGCAGCAAGAAAGGCCTCGATAAAAATTTCTGTTGGGTACGTATTAGGCTTCCAAACCAACCAGCACTTCGTAAAATGTGCGGTAAATGCGTCGCAGCATAGTTACATCGGTGATTCCACGGTCG
>CAXYKR010000173.1:0-9673 GCA_964277815.1 uncultured Mucilaginibacter sp.
GTATTTGATGTGCCGCGTCACGAGGTGGACATTATTAAACCCATTATTGAGCACCACATGAAAACGGCTATCAAAACCGAGGTGCCTATTATGGTAGAAATGGGCACCGGCGATAATTGGCTGGCCGCCCACTAACTCAATCATATTCAAAAAACAGAAAGCCGGATAGTTGTTGGTACTTCGCCAACCGCTATCCGGCTTTTTTTGTGCTAAATGCTATTGCGTTTAACTACAGTATTTACAGATTAGAATATCTTAAAGCCAACGCTTAACGCCCATAAATTGGCACGCTGACCATAGTTCTCATTAATTTTAGTCAAACCGCCCTCGTAACGTAAGTCGGCAGTAATGTTACCGATATCAACACCGGCACCTACCTGGTAACCCAACGTGCTGTTTTTATACTTGCCAAAATCCTGGATGGCACTGCTCACATTATTGTTTTCGCTCAGGTTGTAAGTGTAAATCGGTCCGGCCATAGCCCGTACGCTCAGCGGACCAGCGCTTACCAGTTTGGTACCTAACAACAAGGGCACGTTAAGGGTAGTAAAGGTTACTTTGCCGCTGGCACTGGCACTATTACCGCTGCTGCTGCCTTCAAACTTACCGCCGCGACTGCCTAAGTAAACTTCGGGCTGTAAATACAACGTGTTACCCAGGCGTGCAAATAAACCGGCCTGGTAGCCCGTTACGTTCGACTCTTTAATGTTGTCTGTATTGATTTTTGAAAAATTGATGCCGCCCTTAATACCCAAGGTAGTTTGTGCTTTACTTGCTGCCACCGATGCGATGAGCAAGGCTATACTCAGAATGTACTTTTTCATGATTTTGAATTTAAGTTTACTAACGCTTTATGATAGGCCAAACAGTAAAAGGTTTAATAAAAACTAAACTTTAACATTTACCGCGGGCTGTAAACTTAAATGTAACTACCAAAAATCAATACGGTTTTACCCTACATCAATCAGGACATACCGGTAAGTAGCACTTACACAGGCATTTTACAAGAAAGTTTCTTTAAGATGCCTTGAAGCCCCAAACCAGGAATTTGTGCATACAGGCAAAGCAACGATAATGCTTGATAGGCAAAAACCACAAATACGACCTGATAAAATCGGGACGGCGTATGCGGGATATGTTGGTGGCATGGCAATGCTCACAATTTTCGGGATGAGAGAAAGATATAATCATGATGGGCAGGACCTAATTTTTTGTAAAAGTAATCTTTTGATAATAAACGCTGGCAATGATATTAATTTCAAGGAAACTAAATTTATTATCTATCAAAATACTTTCAATCCTATAGCTAATTGTTACAATAAATCAGCAGGAAGTTATGATTATGCAAATTTTGACACCGCTGCTATTTGCATCTTTCTTACTAAACCTTTAAAGTTTTTAATTGTCCATGCATATAAAAACGGTGCCTCTGTTACAATTAGAATGGTAGCATCGTACATACTGATACTTATATACTAACATCATGAAAAAATTATTATTTGCAGCTGCCTTAATTATGTCTACTGTAGCCGGTTTTTCGCAAACGCCAGACCTGCGCCGAAAAATTGAAGTAACCGGTAGTGCCGAGCAAGAAGTAACACCCGATATTATTTATGTAGCTATTTCTTTAAAAGAATACATGAATGGCAAAAACAAAGTAGAAATCGGCACGCTCGAGCGCCAGTTGCAAAAGGCTGTAGCAGAAGCTGGTATACCCAAAGAAGATTTTATGATTAACAACCTATCGTCATACAATTGGGTTGACCCTAAAAAGAAACAAACGCCCGACTTTTTGGCCAGCAAACAATACCGCATTAAAGTGCGCGATTTGAATGCCATCAATACTATTTTAGGCAAGGTAGACGACAAAGGTATCCAATCAACCGGGGTAGATGGTTACGACTATTCTAAATTACCCGAATTACGTCGCGACTTAAAAATCAAAGCCTTGCAAGCTGCCCGCGAAAAGGCGACTTACCTGCTTACCAGCATTGGCGAAAAATTAGGCGGTGCCATCGACATACAGGAAATTGATAACGAGCCGATGAATCAACCGGTATACGCCAACATGCGTGTATTTAAAGCTGCCCCCATGGCCGAAGCCGCAGACGGTGCAGAACCTGTTGATTTTAAAAAGATAAAACTGAATTATCAAATTCGTGCGGTATTCGAGATTGCCAAATAAGGGCAAACCGCATTTTAAATTATATGAACAAAAAACATGCAGCCTTAATTCAGGGCTGCATATTTTTTATAGACGTTATACAATACGTTTAAATCCAGTTGGGTAAGTTGCGGTGTTAAATCGGTTTGGATAAAATGCAGTTTAAACGCCTTGATAGCCCCCGACAGGTTGCGGGTATCATACCCAATCAGTCGCAGGGCGGCTACATAATCAAAATTCGCAGGTGCCAGTTCCAGCACATCATCGCTCCAATAACCAAATCCGTTTTGAGCCAGCGTTTTCCACGGAAAGTAAGAACTTGGGTCGTTTTTACGGGGGATGGCAATATCAGCGTGACCAATAAAATTGGTGGTCGGTATGTTGTATATTTTTTTAAGCTGTGCTAACAGTAATAACAAACTTTTAATCTGCGCATCCTCAAAAGGCTGTAGTCCGTTATTATCTAACTCAATACCAATAGAACAGCTGTTCATGTCGCTGATGCTGCCCCATTTGCTTACCCCGGCATGCCAGGAGCGCAGATAATCGTTAAGCATGTGTACAATTTTACCATCACGGCCTATCACATAATGTGCGCTTACCTGGGTACGGGCCAGCGTAAAAGTATTCAGCGTTTGCTGGGTAGAATCCTGAGCCGTATGGTGAATGATGACGTAATTGGGCTTACGTAAATTAAAGTTAACCGTATTTACAAACGACGACGGAATAGCCACCCCGGCACTATCTTTCAGCATCACCGGCTCTTCGGCCTTCAGCATATCTACCAAACTATCTATCTGGCTTTTGGCAACTTTTTCGTTGTTGTTGATAACGACTACCGGCTTACGCGTTTTGCACGAGGCAAAAATTAAGGCAGCCATCATTAGGCATAAGCCCGATTTATAATTCATGTTCTCTTAAGATTCTCAATTGGTTTTTAAACTGCGCTAAAGTAATCAAAGTGTTTGGTGGTTCTTCTGTATATTCTACACAGTCATATTCATGAAAATCATGGTCGAACAATGCTTCCCAATGGTCAAAGTGTAAATCAGGCAGGTTCCACCGGTCAGCATAAAACCAGGTACCTTCAATTAAATTGGCAAGTATAAGTTTTTTTAATTCTGCCAAATCACTGTAGGAAGAGT
This sequence comes from uncultured Mucilaginibacter sp., assembly GCA_964277815.1. Taxonomy (GTDB): domain Bacteria; phylum Bacteroidota; class Bacteroidia; order Sphingobacteriales; family Sphingobacteriaceae; genus Mucilaginibacter. The sequence continues at coordinate 3,310 of CAXYKR010000173.1, forward strand.
CAGCGAATATAACGTGCCCACAATTTTTGTAGTTTGCACCATCACGATACAGGTAATTTAGCTTTACATTATTCACCTTGCTAATTTAAACATTAACATTTAAACACTCAATCGGATATAAGCGAACTTTTTGCCCAGAATCTTTCGTTATGAATTTTTAGGAACTCTGGTCCGGGGTCAAACTTTTGAGGGGTAATGATGTACTTTCCGTCGTAATCAATAAAATTTTGCTTGACGGACAGTATGCTAGAATACTTCTTAAATTTAGGTGAGATATTTATCTTAAAATCTTCGGTTATCGTAATTAAGTGCTGGTCAAACGCTTTATCATGCAGGGCATTGAGTGAAAGTCCATTTTTAGGATTAAGCTGGTTGTGTGCATCGCGGCTCCATGGTGAGATGTGGCTTGCTATCAATAGTTCAGGAATCTTAAGGCCTGTTATACAACATTGATTGTTATAGTTGGACAGCACAATTTTTCTGAAAATTGATTGGTTAACTCTGCTCGTAACTAATCTTTGCTTTTCTCGTCCTTGAATGTTGGGTAAGTTTTCTAAGTTTATATGGTAGCGTTTTTCGACGGTTGTGTCGAGTTTTTGAGCAAGTAGCTTTTCTCCATCAAAAAACTCCGTATCCCAGTTATGCATGTACTCTGCCCAAATTTCTTTGTCCAGTTTACTTACGTTGGGCAATCCACCTATACCTCGCTCCCTCAACTTTGGGTCGAGACTTGCTAAATTTCCTAATTTTCTTGCTACAGCTCCCGGCGTTCGGCCAATTAATAATGATAACTCGATAACGTCGGGGTTACTGCCATGCATCTGCCCAAATGGAATTTTACAATAAAGATTTATGGCTAAGATGGTTTCTTCTCTCGTCCATAAACGTTGCCCTTCTTTCATACATTCTATCGTAATCAAATATACTTAGAATGAGTGAAAGAAGGGCCGGTATAGTGGATGAGTCTATTCCAAATCCTGCGCGGCGAAAGTATTGCCTTGGCGTACATCGCCTGTTTCGAAACCTTTTTTAAACCAGTACATGCGCTGGGCGCTGGTGCCGTGGGTAAATGAGTCGGGCGATACACGGCCTTGGGTCAGGCGGTCATCGCCGATAGCATTGGCAGCATTTAGTGCCTCATCAATATCGCCGGGGTCGAGCAAGCCGCGTTGCTTTTCGTAATGCGCCCATACACCGGCATAAAAATCGGCCTGTAATTCCAGTTTTACCGAAAGCTTGTTGTATTCGGTTTCGCTGAGTTGCTGACGGGCCTGGTCCATTTTATCAGATACCCCCAAAAGCTTTTGTACGTGGTGACCAACTTCGTGCGCAATTACGTAGGCACGTGCAAAATCGCCGGAGGCGCCAAACTTTTGTTCCAACTCCTGAAAAAACGAAAGATCGAGATAAACTTTCTGGTCGCCGGGACAGTAAAACGGTCCTGTAGCCGACCCTGCAAAACCACAACCCGAGGTTTCCACGCTTTCTTCAAAAAAGTGAATGGTAGGCTCTTTGTAGCTACGGCCCATATCTTTAAACAACTGGTTCCAGGTATCTTCGGTATCGGCCAGCACTACACGCGCAAATTTTTGCTCGTCGTTTTTAGAAGTAGTGAGTTTGGTATTTTTCTGTTCCTGTCCCTGGCTGTCGCCATTGCCGTTCTGCAGCAATTGCGCCGGGTTAACGCCGGTAAAAAAGTATATTACCAAACCGATGATGCCAACTACACCACCGCCTAAAGCCACACGGCCGCCGCCGCTGCTGCTGCCTTCTTCTGCGTTATCGCTTTCGCGTCTGCCCATCCATTGCATAGTATCTGATTTTTAATGTACAGGATGTAACAAGAAACCAATGAAGTTTGTTTAAAAAGTGGAGCTGCACAAAAAAAATTGTTGCAATCCAATAGTTAGACAAAAATTCGAACAGGATAAACTGATGCGGTGAAGTTTTGATAAGGCACTTTATTCTGAGATGTCTTTATCAGCATACTTGCTCAGGCCAAAAACACCTATCCCGCAACCAGCCAACACCAGCAGAAAATGACCTTTATCGAACGAAAAGCTATTGTCAGGTTTACAGCAGTCAGTAGTTGTATTCTTTATGAAGAAGGCAGACCTGGCACTGATATTATTTACTTTAGATGTGGCGTAAGCATGTACTGGCCGCGCACTCAGCGCATATGCTGAATTAAAACTTAAAAAAAGTATGACAATCAAAAGAAGACGTTTCATCCGGCTCGCTACTCAATCTCTATTCAAAGTAGCGTAACTGCTTACGCAAATTATTAACCGAAGGTTATAAGGAATTTTCTTTTTATTTACACTAACTTATTTTGCTTTGAATATTAAGCGTTAAATTACTACATATCAAAATCAAGCACTACATCATCACTGGCGGCATAACCGGTGCAGGTGAGTATCCAGCCTTGTTGTAGTTCGGCATCGGTAAGCACTTCGTTTTTAACGATAGTAACTTTGCCGCTTTTGCATTTTACCGCGCAGGCGGCACATACGCCGTTAGCACAGCTGTAAGGCAGAGCCACCTGGTTCTGTAAGGCGGCCTGTAAAATAGTCTGGTTTTCGTGGGCTACAATATTATGCCATTCATCACGGTAACGGATACGCAATGGCTGCGATGTAAAATGAGATGCCTGACTACTCACCGGCACCGTTTCGAGCACAAAGTTTTCTTTATGTATCTGGCTACGCTCAACGCCCATATATTGCAATGTAAGCTGCAACATACGCATATAAGTGAATGGTCCGCAAAGGTAATAATGCGAGTTCATTAGGTCGGCACCGGCGTAGCGCTGCAATAACTGTTCGGCCATCACATTATTGAGGCGGCGGCCTTCGTTACTTACCAGGTTAACTAAAACAAATTGTTCGGGATGCTGCTTTTCAATTTCTTTTAATGCCTCACAAAATATAGCAGACTTGCTGCTTTGGTTACTATAAAATAAAATAACACGGCAGTGCAAATGCTGATGCAACAAGTATTTTAAGTGAGCATACACCGGAGCAATGCCTCCGCCCGCGGCAAAATAAACCAGCGTTTTGAGTTCGGCAACGTTTGGCGGTAAAGTAAACCGCCCTGCCGGCTCTACGGCTTGCCATAGGTCACCCACTTTAGTATGGGTTAACAAATAACGGGATACTTCGCCATTGCTCACCCGTTTTACGGTGACAGATAGCAGCTCCTCGTGCGGTGATGAACTCAAAGAGTAAGAGCGCCGGATTTCTTCGTTATGGTGATTAATAACCAACGTGATAAATTGCCCTGCCTGGTAATCAATCTTCTTGCCCGCCGACACCTCTTTAAGATAAAACGTAGCAGCGTCGTTGGTTTCCGGCTGTATGGCTTCAACCCGAAGTTGCAGCATTACGATACCCTTAAAACCAGTTTACCAAACTGCGACGACTTGCCCATCTTTTCTATCGCCTTTTGTGCATCATCCAAAGCGAAAACTTCGTCAACCACCGGTACAATTTGATGTTGGTTAATCAAATCAAGCATCGCTTTAAAATCGTCAGGGCTGCCCATCATTGTGCCTAACAGCTGTATTTGCTTTGAAAATAATACACGCGGTTCCAGTTCGGGAATAGCACCTGCGGTAGCGCCAAAAAACACAACACGGGCGCCCGGGTTACAAAGTGCCGGTATTTTGGCAAAATCTTTACCTAAAGCGCTATCAATAACCACATCAAAACCACCGGCCATGTGTTTTAACTCATCGGCCCAGTCTTGTGCCTTATAACTCACACCAGCAGCCGCACCTAAATGGCGGGCTCTTTCAATTTTTTCGCCAGTGCCCGAGGTTACAAATACCTGGCAGCCTGCGGCTGCAGCAAACTGTATAGCAAACGTTCCGGTACCCGAACCTGCACCTACAATCAATACCTTGCTTCCGGCCTGGGCTTTGCCTTTGGTAAATAAGGCGCGGTAAGCGGTTAAAGCAGCCAGCGGAATAGCAGCAGCCTGCTCGAAGGTTAAGTGAGCGGGTTTGGCGTGTAAATATTCGGCACCCACTTTTACATATTCTGCAAAGGTGCCGTCATCAGGCAATCCCAATATTTTAAAATCGGCCGATTGCACTTCGGGATTATTATCCCAATGATGACCGGGATTAATAATTACTTCTTTTCCTACCCACGCCCCGTCAACACCGGCGCCAACTTCGGCAACGATACCCACACCATCCGAACCTAAAATAGTTGGATACTTTATACCGGCATATCTGCCGATGCTTATCCAGTAATCGCGACGATTGAGGGCGGCGGCCTTAATTTGTACCAACACCTCGCCTGCACTGGGCATAGGCTTATCAACAGTTTTTACCGCAAGGGGCTGCTCGGCCCCAACCAATACTACAGCTTTCATAAATATATGTTAACGGTTGCTACCGCCTCTGAATTTGATAAAAAGGTATATAATCAGTGCCAGAACCAACACTATCAATACAATACCGGTATAAAAGCCGGCCTTAAATATACCGCCGATGACCTCGCAACTGCTCAATAGCAGCAGCATGGAAAACAATGCCGGAAAAACAAGCTTTTTCATACCTGTATAAATAAAAAAGCGGCAGGATTGTTTACCCTGCCGCCCTATGATATATTCCGAAAAGCGCTTAAGCGCCGTTTGATTATTTTGCTTTTTTGTACAGCTCAGCTACGTGGTTCCAGTTGATAACGTTCCAGATAGCTCCTAAATAATCCGGACGACGGTTTTGGTATTTCAGGTAGTAAGCGTGCTCCCAAACGTCAATACCTAAAATTGGTGTGCCTTTTACAGTAATTTCAGGCAGGTCCATCAATGGATTATCCTGGTTAGGAGTAGAAGTAACCGCCAATTTTTTCTCAGGAGTAACTACTAACCAAGCCCAGCCCGAACCGAAACGAGTAGCACCGGCTTCGTTCATTTTGGTTTTCAGTTCGTCGAACGAACCGAAAGTGCTTTTAATAGCATCAGCTAATTCGCCGGTTGGCTCGCCGCCACCGTTAGGCGACAATAAAGTCCAGAATAAAGTGTGGTTATAATGTCCACCGCCGTTGTTGCGTACAGCAGCAGGGTATTTAGAAATGTTTTTTACAATATCTTCGATGTTGCCGTTAGCTTCAGGTTTGCCTTCCAGTGCTTTGTTTAAGTTAGTTACATAAGCCTGGTGGTGCTTACCATGGTGTATTTCCATAGTAGCTTTATCAATATGCGGTTCCAGTGCGTCGGTAGCGTATGGTAACGCCGGTAATTCAAATGCCATAAGACTATTTTTTAAGGTTAAAATTTGATGTTCACCGCAAATATAAAGGGTTGACCTTCATAATTGTTCAGTGAAATGTTAACTTTTAGTGCGTTTTTTTCTGAAGAAATCACGTACCAGTTCGGCACATTCGTTCTCGCGGATGCCACCTGTAATCATGGTTTTGGGGTGTGTAATTTTCTGATTTAACCGTCCAAAACCCAGTCGCGTATCATAAGCGCCAAACACAATTTTGCCTATCTGGAACCAGTATGAGGCTCCGGCACACATTACGCAGGGCTCCATGGTTACGTACAGCGTGCAATCTTTCAGGTACTTACCGCCTAAGTAATTGGCGGCGGCAGTTAATGCCTGCATTTCGGCATGGGCCGATACATCATTCAACCGTTCAGTTAAATTATGCCCGCGGCCAATAATTTTACCCTGGCAAGTTACAATGGCACCAATAGGTATCTCATCCTCAATGTAGGCCTGCCGCGCCTCCCGCAGCGCTTCATTCATAAAAAACTCGTCGGGCGATACGCTGCTTTCGTTATCAAAACTTATAAACCGCATTAAATTAATTTACTTCCGTTTGGTACCGGCCTTTCTACAGCCGTTAATACAATATCTCCATTTTCGTCGGCCAGGCCGGTTACCAGAAACTGCGACATAAATTTGCCAATCTGCTTTTCCGGAAAGTTAACCACGCCTAAAATCTGGCGGCCCACTAATTCTTCCTTATTATAATGTTTGGTGATTTGCGCGCTCGACCATTTAGTGCCCAGCGGACCGAAATCAACATTCAATTTATACGCCGGTTTACGGGCTTCCGGAAAATCAAGCACCTCTAATATGGTACCTGCCCGAAGTTCTACCTTTTCAAAATCATGCCAGGAGATGGTTTCCATAGCGGCAAAGATAGGGAAGAGAAGATAGAGTAAAGAATGGGGCAATGAACCACAATCCTGCAGTTTACTTAAAACTATATATTCTTAACAGCAGACATATACAAAGATAAGGTCTGCTGTTAAAAATATATAGTTTTAAGTAAACTGCAGAGTTGTGGCTCATTGCCCCATTCTTTACTCTATCTTCTCTTCCCTATCTTTGCCGCCATGGAAA
>CAXYKR010000174.1:0-14662 GCA_964277815.1 uncultured Mucilaginibacter sp.
CACCCACGGCAAACGAGTTGGAGGTCTTGAACATCGAGGTGTCTACGTCCAGCCCATTGGTCTTTACCCCTCTTGAGGTTTCAATGGTGCTGATAATCCACATGCCAATGATACAGATGATAAACACAAAGCCCATCCTGTCCAAAAACGGTATCTCGTACAGCCCGCTGTCTTTTCCTTTTACTGCAAAGCCGTAAGGGTACAGGAAAGAAAGGTCTGCGTAGTTTGGCAGAAACTTGAAGATAACCGAGAAGATAAACCCGCCAATGGTAGCAAACAAGGCTGCATTCGAGGTTGCCTTTTTCCAGAAAAAGCCCAGGATGAACATCGCAAAAATGCCCGGCGATACAAAGCCGGTGTACTCCTGGATAAACGTGAAGCCGCCCTTTTTGTCAATGCCCAGGAATGGGGAGATAATCACGCCCAGAATCATGGCAACTACGACCGTAATCTTACCTACCGTTACCAGCTTGTAATCCGGTGTCTCGGGTCTCATTTTCTTAAAAATGTCCAGCGTAAAGATGGTAGCAATACTGTTAGCCTTACCTGCCAGGGAGGCTACTACCGCTGCGGTCAAAGCTGCAAAGGATAAGCCCTTGAAGCCGGCCGGAAGCAGGTTTAATAAAATAGGATATGCGTTATCAGCGTTTTCTTTGAGTGAGCCCTGAGCGCCTGCGTCAAACACCTGGTCTTTGTACAGTACGTAAGCGGCGATGCCCGGCAGTACCACAATCAGTGGCATCATCAGCTTCAGGAAGGCAGCAAACAGGATACCGCCGCGGGCTGTTTTCAGGTTTGCCCCCAATGCTCTTTGGGTGATATACTGGTTACAGCCCCAGTAGTTCAAATTCACAATCCACATACCGCCCAGTAGCACCGTCAGGCCCGGAAGGTCGATAAAGCTTGGGTTGTCTTTCTTTAAAATCATGTGGAAGTGGTCGTTCGCCTTCTCGCTCATAATCTTCAATCCGTTCAGTACGCCCGTGCTGCCGTTGTGCTCAGCTACCAGTGTTACGGCAATGTAGGTGGTTACCAGTCCGCCCAGGATGAGGAAGAACACCTGGATGACGTCGGTAAAGCCGATTACCTTCATCCCGCCCAGGGTAATGATAACGGCAAAGAAAGCCAGGGCAATCAAACACACGGTGAAGTTAATGCCCGAGATGCCGTTAACGGCAATAGCGCCCAAATACAAAATAGAGGTCAGGTTTACAATCACGTACAGCAGCAGCCAGAACACGGCCATAATCATAGCTACTGTGCTGTTATAGCGCTGGTGCAGAAACTGCGGCATGGTAAAGATCTTGTTGCGCAGGTAAACCGGGATAAAGAATACGGCCACAATAACCAGGGTGATGGCTGCCATCCATTCGTAGGCCGATACGGCAAGGCCCATGGTGAAGCCGTTACCGCTCATGGCCACAAACTGCTCGGCCGAGATGTTGGAGGCAATCAGCGAGGAGCCGATAGCCCACCAGGTCAGTGACCCTTCGGCCAGAAAGTAATCTTTGGAGGTAGCATCTGCGTTACGCTTTCTGCGGTATACCCACAGTCCGTAAACGGCTACGATAAAAAAGTAAACGAAAAATACGGCATAGTCTCCCGTGGTTAGTGCTTTCATTCTTTGATTAAATTGTACTTGGATTTAAATTGGTCATAACTGGCAACAAGTATACTTAAATAAACCTGTTAATCAAATTTTCCAGGTACTCCTGTTTTCCACTGGTTACAGCAGGCTCGCCGTTATTAAGCGCGTAATTGCGTAAATCTTCTAAACTTAGCTTACCTTCTTCAAAAGCTTTACCCTCGCCGCTGTCAAACGAAGCGTAACGGTCGGTAACAATTTTATTGTAATCAGATTTCTGCAAGATATTGTCGGCAGTAATCAACGCTCTGGCAAAAATATCGGCACCGCCAATATGGGCATAAAATAAGTCGGCCTGGTCGGTTGAGTTACGACGGATTTTAGCATCAAAGTTGATACCGCCGCCTTGTAAGCCACCGGCTTTCAGCAACACCATCATATACTCAGTTACCTCGGTAATGTTGTTCGGGAATTGGTCAGTATCCCAGCCGTTTTGTTCGTCGCCGCGGTTAGCATCTAATGAACCTAACAAACCCCAGTCAGCAGCTACTTGCATCTCGTGTGCAAAAGTATGGCCGGCTAAAGTGGCATGGTTAACTTCCAGGTTCAGCTTAAAATCGTTTAACAGGTCATATTTCTGCAAAAAGCCGGTAACGGTTGCTGCATCATAATCATACTGGTGCTTGGTTGGCTCACATGGTTTTGGCTCAATAAAGAATGTACCTTTAAAGCCTTGGGCACGGGCATAATCTTTAGCTGTATGTAAGAAACGGGCTAAGTGCTCCTGCTCGCGTTTCATGTTGGTATTAATCAGACTCATGTAACCTTCACGACCACCCCAGAATACATAGTTTTCGCCGCCTAAAGCGATAGTTGCATCTAAAGCTGCTTTTACCTGTGCTGCACCGTGTGCCAGTACATGAAAATCAGGGTTAGTGGCAGCGCCATTCATATAACGCTCGTGTGAGAACAGGTTGGCGGTGCCCCACAATAATTTGATGCCGCTATCCGCTTGTTTTTGTTTTGCGTATTCGGTTAGTGCCTGTAAACGGCGGTCATTCTCGTTAATGTCGTTACCGTAATCAACCACGTCAACATCGTGGAAACAGTAGTAAGGCAAACCCAATTTGGTCATAAACTCAAACGCAGCATCCATTTTGTCTTTAGCACGCTCCACGGCGTCCGATTTCTCGTCCCATGCAAAACGGTGAGTCGGGCCGCCAAACGGGTCAGAACCGTTACCGTTGAAAGAATGCCAGTAAGAAACGGCAAATTTTAAATGGTCTTTTAATGTTTTACCTGCTACCACGCGATTTTCGTCGTACCAGCGGTAAGCCAAAGGGTTATCGCTTTCAGGTCCTTCGTATTTTATCTGGTCAATACCTTTGAAGTATTCTTTCTCTCCTGTAACTACTTTCATTTTAGTTTGGTTATTTAATTTTTTGTTTATTTAAGTTGATATATCTTATTTTAAATCAATCCTTAATCAGCGCTAACTGTGGCTTAGGTTGAGCATGAGTTAATACTTCTGTTTTAAACCGCTTCGATGGCTTCCTCTGCCTCCAGTTGTTTCTCGAGCAGAATTTTCCATTCCTGGTAAACCTTTTCAAACTCGTGGCCAGGCTTCTCCTCAATCACCTCCAGGCGCCTGATGCCCCTGAAAGCTTCCTGAGGAGAAGCAAATAAACCAGCACCTAATCCGGCACCCAGGGCTGCCCCTACACTGCCGTCGTTATTGTAAAGTTCAACCGGTACGCCGGTGGCGTTCACAAAGGTTTGGGCAAATAAGCGACTCAAAAATAAATTGGCTTTACCAGCACGGATAACCGTCGGCGTCATGCCGTTGCTGCGCATAATATCTAAGCCATATCTAAACGCACAAGCAATTCCCTCCTGTACGGCGCGGAACACATGCGAGCTTTCATGCAGGTTTAAATCAATGTTGTGCATGTGTACGCCAACCAGTTTATTGCCCAGCATACGCTCGGCGCCGTTACCAAAAGGCAATACGCGCAAACCAGCACTGCCTTCGGGCGCCTGTTCGGCCAGTTCGTTCATTTGCTGGTAGCTCAATTGCGTACCTAAAAGATTTTTGGCCCAGCGGTTTAAACTTCCGGTGCCGTTGATGCAAAGCAGTACCCCTAAGCGTTTATCGCCGTGTTGCTCATAATTTACGTGCGCAAAAGTGTTCACCCTCGATTGCGGGTCGTAACTTAACTGGTCGCTTACCCCGTAAATTACACCCGACGTACCGGCTGTAGCTGCTACTTCGCCAGGTTCCATTACGCCTAATGACAAGGCATTATTGGGCTGGTCGCCGGCCTTGTAAGCCACCGGGATGCCGGCAGTTAAGCCTAATTGAGTAGCTACATCAGCCTGTACTCTGCCATGGTCTGAAAAAACGGGCTTAACCTGCGGGATCAATTGAGCATCAAAACCAAAAAAGTTTAACACATCCTGCGATAAGTCATCTTCCTGAAAATCATAAAATACTCCTTCTGACAGTGCTGATACCGAGGTGGTAATCTCGCCGGTCAATTTCATGGCGATGTAATCGCCGGGCAGCATAACTTTGTTTATTTTTTTATAAAGCTCCGGCTCGTTCTCTTTTACCCAGGCCAGCTTGGCTGCGGTAAAGTTTCCGGGCGAATTAAGCAAATGAGCTAAGCTTCTGTCTGGACCAATAGCTTCAAAAGCGGCATCGCCGTAAGGCACCGCACGGCTATCGCACCAAATAATACTGTTACGCAGTACCTGCTGTTGGACATCCACCAACACTAAACCGTGCATCTGGTAAGCGATACCAATCGCTTTAATGTCGGCCGCGTTATATCCGCCTTTGGCATGGCATCGTTGCATAGCCTGCTGGGTTTGCTCCCACCACATATCCGGTGATTGCTCCGCCCAACCCGGTTGCAGTGAAATAATGGGCGACTCGGCATCCGGAAACTGGGCCGATGCTACCACCTCACCACTATCTGCAGCAACTACAGACACCTTCACGGATGATGTACCTATATCTATTCCTAATAATAACATGTTACGTCTTTAATATGATGGCTTATAACTGGAAGCTGTTCCGAATGTAATCGATTACATTGAACTTTGCAACTTATCGATGATTTATTGCAATCGATTGCAAATATAATTTGATTTTAGATATAAGCAATAGCCACGGCCGCTTTAATTGATTGATTTCAGGATATTTCTATGTTAAGTTTTACACAAGTTAGTGTTTCATTTTCACACGGCCGTGGCCACGTCTCTGCTATTAACTCAAATTGTAATATTTAAACCATTATTAAACCCTTAGAGGCAATAGTTTTAAACACCGCAAACATTTTTTGGGCGTAAACATTCCTTGCAGTATATGACAATTAATAGTTTTCCAGGCAAGGCCTTCCCGTTAGGCGCCACTCCAGATAGCAAAGGCGTAAATTTCGCCATTTATGCAAGCAACGCTACCAAAGTTGAGCTATGTTTATTTAAAACTCCCAATGATGAGGTAGAGTACGAAAAAATTGATATTGTTGAGCGCTCGCACAATATCTGGCATTGCTACATCCCGAATTTAAAGCCGGGACAATTATACGGTTACCGGGTGCATGGCCCCTACGAGCCGCAAAACGGCTTACGCTTTAACCCAAACAAATTATTGATTGACCCTTACGCCAAGGCAATTTCGGGTGTTATCAATTGGCACGACTCATTATTTGCTTATGATGTACAAAGCGAAGACAAAGATTTAAGTTTCAGCGAAACAGACAGCGCGCCGTTTATACCCAAAAGCGTTGTGGTGAGCAATAAATTTGATTGGGGAGATGATTGCCCGCCACAAACCCCTTACGCCAGCACGGTAATTTACGAAACACACGTTAAAGGATTTACCAAGTTGCACCCGGATATCCCGGAAGAAATCAGGGGTAGTTATGCGGCCATGGGTCATCCGGCAACTATAGAGTATTTAAAAAAACTGGGCATTACCGCCGTTGAACTAATGCCGATACACCAGTTTGTGGCCGACAGGCATCTTACCGAAAATGGCCTGACCAATTACTGGGGCTATAACACCATTGGATTTTTTGCACCCGATGTGCGCTACGCCAGCAGCGGCCGCCTGGGTGAGCAGGTAACCGAGTTTAAGCAGATGGTGAAAGAACTGCACAAAGCCGGTATTGAGGTGATTCTGGACGTGGTTTACAACCACACCGCCGAAGGTAATGAGCTGGGCCCAATGCTCTCTTTTAAAGGTATTGACAACGAAGGCTATTACCGCCTTACCGAAGATAAACGCCATTATATGGATTATACCGGTACCGGCAATACCCTGAATGCCTACCTGCCTAATGTGCTGCGCTTAATTATGGATAGCTTACGTTATTGGATTACCGAAATGCACGTGGATGGTTTCAGGTTTGACCTGGCCTCTACCCTGGCGCGTGAACTACACGAGGTAAACCGTTTAAGTGCGTTTTTTGACATCATCCACCAAGACCCGGTTATTTCGCAGGTTAAACTGATTGCTGAGCCTTGGGATGTGGGCGAAGGCGGCTACCAAGTGGGTAAGTTTCCGCAGGGATGGGGCGAATGGAACGGCAAATACCGCGACTGCGTGCGCGACTACTGGCGCGGCGAAAACAGTACCCTGGCCGAGTTTGCTATGCGCTTTACCGGCAGTGCCGATTTGTACCAGGATGAGCAGCGTAACCCTACGGCCAGCATCAACTTTATTACCGCACACGACGGCTTTACGCTGAACGACCTGGTTACGTATAATGAAAAGCACAACGATGCCAACGGCGAGGACAATAACGATGGCGAAAGCCATAACCGTTCGAATAATTACGGCGCGGAAGGTCCAACGGACGACGAAGACATCAACCGCATCCGCGCGCAGCAAAAACGTAACTTTATTACGACTTTATTCCTATCGCAAGGCGTGCCTATGCTGGTAGCCGGTGATGAGATTAGCCGGACGCAAGGAGGTAATAATAATGCTTACTGCCAGGACAACGAAATATCTTGGCTGGATTGGGCAAACATGGATAAAGACCTGCTGGAATTTACCAGCAAGATGATTAAGTTCCGCCTTCAGCACCCCGCCTTTACCCGCAAGCGCTGGTTTAAGGGTACCCAGGTTAACGGCGTTGAGGACATCGCCTGGTTTTTACCCGAAGGTGAACAGTTTAGCGATGAGCACTGGAACCACGATTTTGCCAAATCACTGGCTGTGTTCATCAATGGTCGTGCACTGCGCACCCGTAACCAGGTAGGCGAAACCGTGATAGACGATGGGTTTTACGTGATTTTTAACGCACACTGGGAGCCGGTAAATTACAAGTTGCCTGACAACCTGTACGGTAAAACCTGGACAAAAATTGTTGACACGGCTGAAAGCGAAGTGGGCGATGAAGAAACTTACGATGCCGGTTCAAGCATTGAGGTAAAAGGCCGTTCGGTTATTGTAATGCATCATCCTGTAATTTACGAACAAAAAAATGAAGGCGACAATTAAACGTCCGGGTGTTACGCTTAACGGCAACCAGGCCGAAGTATGGGTTTGGTCGCCCAAGGCAAAAAAGGCAGCAATTCAATTGCTGCCTTCGGGCCGGGAGTTGCCGCTCGATAAAGAGCAGTACGGTTACTGGCATGCTCAAACCTCTGAGCTTAAAGAAGGCTCTTTGTATAAAATTATTTTAGACGACAAAGACCCGCTGCCCGACCCGGCCTCGGTTTACCAACCCGAGGGCGTACACGGCCCGTCGAGTGTGGTTGACCTCAAAACTTTTGCTTGGACAGATGATAACTGGAACAACATAGACTTGCCCGAGTACCTGCTATATGAATTGCACACCGGAACTTTTACACCTGAGGGCGATTTTGCAGGCATAGAAAGCAAATTGGATTACCTGGTAAGTTTGGGTATTACCGCTATCGAAATTATGCCCGTGGCGCAGTTTCCGGGCAACCGTAACTGGGGCTATGATGGCGTATTTCCGTACGCCGTTCAAAACTCGTACGGCGGGCCAAAGGCCTTGCAGCATTTGGTGAACACTTGCCATCAAAAAGGACTGGCCGTGGTGCTTGATGTGGTGTATAACCATGTGGGTCCCGAGGGTAATTACTTTAACGAGTATGGCCCTTACTTTACCGAAAAGTACAACACACCGTGGGGTAATGCCGTAAACTTTGACGACGCGGGTAGTGACCCTGTACGGCATTACTTTATCGAAAATGTACTGATGTGGTTCCGCGATTTTCATATCGACGCCCTGCGGATGGATGCCGTGCATGCCATTAAAGACTTTAATCCCAACCATATACTGGCTCAGGTTAAAGCTGAAGTTGATGAGCTGGAAGCAGAGACAGGCAAACGCCACTACTTGATTGTAGAATGCGATTTGAACGACAACCGCTTTATCAACAACTTGGACAAAGGAGGTTTTGGCATGGACAGCCAATGGATTGACGAGTTTCACCACGCCTTACGCGTTACCGCAGGCGGCGAACAAACCGGCTATTATTCCGATTTTAATGGCATTGTCGATTTGGCAAAATCTTACAATGATGCATACGTTTATGATGGTCAGTACTCGCCCCACCGCGATAAATCCTTCGGTGTAAAAGCAACCGATAATGGCGGCGAGCAGTTTGTGGTGTTTTCGCAAAACCACGACCAGGTAGGCAACCGCATGCTGGGCGAGCGCAGTAGCGAATTGTTCAGCACCGAGATGCAAAAGCTAATGGCCGGTGCAGTACTGGCAGCCCCTTACCTCCCGATGTTGTTTATGGGCGAAGAATACAGCGAGCCCAATCGCTTTATGTATTTTGTAAGCCATACCGACCCCGAGCTGGCCGAAGCCGTACGCAAAGGCCGCAAAAAGGAGTTTGCCGCCTTTCATGCCGAAGGTGAAGCGCCCGACCCTACGGATGAGGAAACGTTTAACAACTCTAAACTACAGTGGGACTTAATTAAACAGCAGCCGCACCAAACCATGCTGGACTTTTACCAAAAGCTGATTGCCTTGCGCAAAAGCCTGCCAGCCCTACACCATACCAACCGCAAGGGCTTGCATGCCGAAGCTAATGAGGATAAAAAAACGCTTTTACTGCATCGCAAGCATCAAACGCACGAAGCCTTAATCCTGATGAACTTTTCTGGTAACATACAAAGCGTAACTTTACCGGATGGAGCTACGCACTGGTATCAGCAGTTTAACTCGACAGGTACCGCCTGGCAAAAACAACCAGAAAAAACGCAGGCATTAGACAGTGGCACAGCTGTCGAATTACAACCCGAATCTTTTATAATTTATACCAATGAATAACCCTGTTGCTACTTACCGTCTTCAGTTTCATTCAGAATTTACGTTTGATGCCTTTGAGCGCATTATCCCCTATCTGCAAAAATTGGGGGTAAGCACTATTTACGCCTCGCCGGTATTTGAGGCCACGCCGGGCAGCACGCATGGTTATGATGGCGTAAATCCACATCGCATCAATCCCGAAATAGGTACCGAAAAGCAACTGAAAGCCATCAGCCAAAAGCTTAAACAAAGCAATACCGGCTGGCTGCAGGACATTGTGCCCAACCATATGGGTTTTCATCAAAACAATCCATGGCTGATGGATTTGATGGAAAAGGGCAAGCTCTCGCTGTATACCAACTTTTTTGATGCGGTATGGACGAGTGCGCTATTCAGGGATGAGCCGCTCATGGTACCGTTTTTAGGCAGCTCGTTGGATGAGGTAATTGATAACGGCGAACTAAAGGTAGCCTACCAGCGCCAACAGGGATTGGTATTACAATACTTTGATAACTATTACCCGCTAAACCCGGCTGCGTATGTCACGGTGTTGGAGCAAGCCGAAGCCGGTGAACTCAATGCGTTTCAGCCCCTGCTTAAGCCTATCAAAGCCTTAGCTGGTGTTACAGAGGCTGGTGCTTACGCTTTAAAATGGACGGCGTTAAAGCAAAAATTTATCAAAGCAACTAATGGTGATGATGCAAAATCTTACCTGGACCTGCGTTTAGAAGCGGTAAATGCTGATAAAACGCTGCTAAAACAACTGGCTAATGCCCAGGCCTACCGTTTATGCAGTTACGAGGAAACCGACCAGTCTATCAACTTCCGCCGTTTTTTTACGGTGAACAGTTTGATTTGCCTGAACATTCAGGATAAAGCGGTGTTCGACCATTTTCACCAGATGATTAAACACTTGATAGAATCCAGCGTTTTCCAAGGCTTGCGGATTGACCACATTGATGGCCTCTACGACCCGGCCCAGTACCTGGAGCGCCTGCGCGAACTGGCCGGTGAAGACACCTATATTGTAGCCGAAAAGATTTTAGAACAGGGCGAAGAACTGCCTGCTGACTGGCCCCTGCAAGGCACCTCGGGTTACGATTTTTTAGCCCAGCTTAATAACCTGCTTACCAATACCTCAGCCAAAAAGCGGTTTACCAATTTTTATCAGGATTTGGTTGGCGATGAGCAGCCAGTACACCAGCAAATTGCACAAAAGAAAGCTTATATTCTGTTTGAGCATATGGGCGGCGAGCTGGATAATTTGTATCAGTTGTTTAAAAAGCTGCGTTTGTCCGATAAAAAAATCGTCACCGGTATTTCTGCCGAAGTAATGAAAGGTGCTATCGGCCAATTACTTATTCAATGTCCGGTTTACCGTTATTATGGCAACCAATTGCCATTGCAGCAACAAGAGTATGACGCTGTAAAGGCGATGTTTAAGCAGGCTAAAAAAGATAAGCCCGAATACAAATCGGCCTTAAACCTGCTCGAACTGGTGCTGCTCGAAAAACCAAAACTAGGCAATGCCGACTATAACCAGCGTGCATTACAGTTTTATCAGCGCCTGATGCAGTTTAGCGGACCATTGATGGCTAAGGGTGTAGAAGATACTTTAATGTATACATACAACCGCTTTATTGGCCACAACGAGGTTGGTGATGCGCCCGATGCTTTCGGCATGGAGGTGAACGATTTTCATCACCTGATGCAGGAGCGGCAAAAACAGTGGCCATTGGCTATTAACGGCACCTCGACCCACGATACCAAACGTGGCGAGGATGTACGCGCCCGCTTAAACGTGCTGACCGACTTATCTAAAACCTGGATAAAAACGGTAAAGCAATGGCAGGAACTCAACGCCGGTTTAAAGGCCAACACGGCACCCGATGCCAACGACGAATATTTTATTTATCAAACGCTGATTGGCGCGCACCCGATGCCTGGTCAGCCGGATGATGATATTGAAAACCGTTTGCAGGAATACCTGACTAAAGCCTTGCGCGAGGCCAAAGTAAACTCGACCTGGGCACAGCCTAACGAAGATTACGAAAAGGCAACGCTTGGCTTTGCTAAAGCGCTATTTACTAAAGACACCGAATTCTGGCAGTCGTTCCAGGCACTGCACCAGCGTATTGCTGATTATGGCATTATTAATTCGCTGGCTCAAGTGTTGCTCAAATTTACCTGCCCGGGTGTGCCCGACGTTTACCAGGGCTGCGAATTGTGGGACTTTAGCCTGGTTGACCCAGATAACCGCCGCCCCGTAGACTACGAATTGCGCGCCAGTTACCTGGACGATATTGTTGCGCATCAGGATAATCCTGATACTTTACTGGAGCAGCTTTGGCAAAACCTTTACAACGCACAAATTAAACAGTGGCTTACGTATACCCTTTTCCAGGAGCGTAAAGAGGCTGCCGAGTTTTTTGCGAGAGCCAACTACGTGCCATTAAAAGTGAAAGGTGCTTACAAGGAATACATCATGGCCTTTGCGCGCCAGCATCAGCAACAGTGGTATGTTACTGTTGTTCCATTGCACTTGGCCGAATTGAGCCAGGACCAGGGACGCAGTATCGAAAACCTGAAGTGGAAAAACACACGCGTTATTTTACCGCCACAGGCACCGGCTTCATTCAAAAACCTTTTATCGGGCGCCGAAGGTAAGGTTACTGAGGATGGTATCCGAGTGAAAGAATTGTTCACCCGGTTACCTATGGCATTGCTCAAAATGCAGCACCCGGATAATCCTCGCGGAGCAGGTGTGCTGATGCACATTACATCGCTGCCATCGCCCTACGGCGTCGGCGATTTAGGGCCCGAGGCCTACCGGTTTGCCGACTTTCTCTCGCAATCGGGACAGAAATATTGGCAATTACTGCCGCTTAACCCTACCGTGGCTGAGCAAAATTATTCGCCTTACAGTTCGGTAAGCAGTATGGCCGGCAACACACTGTTGGTAAGCCCTGCCTTACTGGCCAAAGCCGGTCTGCTTACGCCTGATGAACTGAAGTCTTATCGGCTAACCCTGAAAGAAAAAGTAGATTATGCCGAAGCACAACATATTAAAGATGAACTGCTGGCTAAAGCTTACCACCACTACCAGGACGGGCATTTTGTGTTGCTCAACCAGCAATTTAAAACCTTTTGCGAACACGAGGCCTACTGGCTGGATGATTTTGCATTGTATTTGACGCTGAAACAGCATTACAACAACCGCCCCTGGTATGACTGGCCTGCCGAGCACCGGCAGCGCAAAAGCCCGGCTATTAAACGCTTTGCCATACAACATCAGGCCGAAATGGACCAGGTGAAATGGTACCAGTTTATTTTTGAACGGCAATGGCTTGACTTGAAAAAGTACTGCAATGGGTTGAACATCAAACTATTTGGCGATTTGCCCTTTTATGTAAGCCACGATTCGGTTGACGTTTGGGCTAACCCGGATAATTTTAACCTCGATGCTAACGGGCAGATTGCTGGCATAGCCGGTGTCCCGCCCGATTACTTTAATGCCGACGGGCAATTGTGGGGCATGCCGGTTTATCGCTGGGATGTGATGAAGAGCCGCAACTATGATTGGTGGATAGCCCGTTTGCAAAAAAACAGGCAGCTGTTCGATTTGCTTCGGCTCGACCATTTCCGGGCGTTTGCCTCTTACTGGGAAGTGCCGGCCGGTGAGCAAACCGCTAAAAACGGGCAGTGGAAGCCAGGCCCCGGAAGCGACTTTTTTGAGGCCGTAAAAAATGCGCTGGGCCAGTTGCCTTACGTAGCCGAAGATTTAGGCGAGATAGATGCACCTGTTTTTGAGCTACGCGACCAGTACGAATTGCCCGGCATGAAAATTTTGCAATTTGCCTTTGGCAACGAGGTGGCCGAATCGTTATACATACCACACAATTACCAGGAAAACTATCTGGTGTATACCGGCACACACGATAATAACACCGCCGTAGGCTGGTATAATACCGATACCGACAAAGCCGTGCGCAAACAAATTGAGCAATACACCGGTCAAAGCGTTAAAGCCAAAAACATACACCAGGTTTTAGGCCGTGTGGCTTACGCCTCTACCGCTAAAATTGCTATTTTACCTATGCAGGATATTATCGGACTGGATGAAAATTCCCGGATGAACAACCCGTCTTCGGCGGAAAATAATTGGGAGTGGCGGTTATTGCCCGAGTATCTGAACGAGGATGTGAAAGAACAGCTACTGGAGTGGACTAAGTTGTACAATCGTGTGTAACGTGATACGTTACCAGTAACAAAAAAGCGCATTGTTGTTCTAACAATGCGCTTTTTTGTTACCTATAGACCTAATAGCTAATCTACCAGCTCAGCATCCAATTGCTTTACCTCTAATTTAGCCTGTTTTTGCGGATGATAATATTCTTTCAAAAATTTCTTTTTCGAATCGTGATACTCCGTAACCCCACCCATTAGATGCAGCGCTTTTATGTAAACCCAGGCTAAATCAACCTGGTGACTTAAAAAGCCGGAACGTGCACTTTTAGGGTACAAATGGTGGTTGTTATGCCACTCACCGGCCACAATGCCTGGCCAGATTTGGTTAATCGACATATCGGCCCGGTTATAATCCGTTCCATCGCGGCGTTTATCTTCCCCTTTGCCGTGACCTTCGTAATTAAAGGTACGCACACCTACAGCCCAAAAGCCTGCCGCACCAAACAAGGTACAAGCCAGTGCATGCCCGCCAATGAGGTAAAATACACCATACCAAAATGCCCAGTTTAATATAATACCGCCAATCAGCCGTACCGGGTTAGCCAGCGTGCCCCATTTTTGGTATTGCTCGTAGCTGTTAGATATTTGCCCGGTATGCTCCATCAGTTTTACGCAACGAGCATAACATTTCTCGCTCAGGTTGCGGGCAATAGGCTGGTGATTTACATCGGCCAAAAAACAATATAAAAAGCCCCCTTGCGCATTATAAGGGTCGCCGGGCTGGTCAGACTTGGCATGGTGCACGTGGTGCGAAATCACGTAAATCTCTTCGGGAATTATTTTAAGGGTAATGTTTTGCGTAATAAAGCGCCAAACCGGGTTGCGAAACTTAAAAGCCCGGTGGGTACAATAGCGATGATACCAAACTGTACCATGCGAACCCATCACAATCATGCTGTACACAAATGCAACGAGCAAGAGTTGAAAACTAAAGAATTTAAAAATAAAAAAGCACAACGGGACGGCCAAACAGACAATCATCATCCAACTGGTAAAGGATAACCAGTTGCGGCGGTCTTTAAAAACGTTTAGCCGGGAAAAAAATTCCTGAAATATTTTGGTGTTAGAGGGCTTCGACAAGCTGCCGCAGTCCATTTTCCAGCCATAAGATGGCTCTTTAAGTACGTAATCAATAAAGGCCATGCTTAGGGGCTATAAGTTTTAAATAATTAGGAAGGTAAGGTAGCTATTTATCCCGTCGGTTTTTAAAATAACTTACAACCTAACGGCATGAGCCGTGTTATTATTGCATATGGAAGATTTTGAAATGACCATTGCCATCAACGGGCAACAAATAGCCGCCTCAGTGCACCCGCATGTAGAGGGCGATTCTACTTATTACGATATTGTTACTGATGATTTTACCATCAGTCTTTATAAAGACACCATGTATACCTGGGCAGCCGATGTAAATGCCGGCTTTAGCAACGAAGAGATACAAACCATCGGCGAGCAGTTACTGGATTACTGATTTGCTCAACGATAACGAAAACCGGTACGCTGCAGGTCTTTTAAATAAAGG
>CAXYKR010000175.1:0-5154 GCA_964277815.1 uncultured Mucilaginibacter sp.
CGTAAAACGGACCGAAAAACGAGACTTTAAGCCGGGCTTCGTTTTCGCTGTTAACGAATTTGGCCTTGCCGATGCTCTCTTTCCATTCTTTCTTTTTGTAATTATAACCCTTGTTGTCCACCTTAATGCTGCCGTCATCATTAAGCGAATAGTTGGCGGTTACGTTGCTCATGTTTTTTTCGAACTTAAAATCAAACCGGGCAATTTCGTACCATTTACCCAGGTAACGGTTTTTGTCAAAGGGCTGCACGGCGCGCGCACCTTTGGGTATCGAAACGCAGGAGTTTAAACTGATTACCACTGCTGTAGCCGCCACTCCGGCAGCCAATAAGATAGGCCATTTATTTTTGTTCATCATCTGCATAAATTTAACTGGAGTGCTGTTGACGGTTTGCGTCGAGCATTTCCACGGTATCTTACATTAATTATGAACAACAACTTGGTAGGGCGGGATAATGTTTTGGATGGATAGATGGCTTGGGTGTCATCGCCGCATTTCCTCAACACTTGAAACATCGCATTTATATGTCTATCTTCCACCTCCCAAAAATCTAACAGTCATCTATCAATTATGAATAAAATACTAACTACGGCGGCGGCCTTTGCCGGATTGTTGCTGAGCATGAGTTGTTCGGCTCAACTCACAGTGAAACCGGGTGATGCCAAAATTGCTTACATGGGAAGGGTAAAAGCCGGTGCCGATTCGGCTTCATTTTACTGGCCGGGCTCGTCGGCTACCATTAACTTTGTGGGTACGGGCGTTAAAGCTTCGATGCGGTCGTTACACGAACAGGGATATTATTATGCGATTGTAGATGGCGACGCCGCGAAGGCCTATAAGTTTGGCGCCGACAGCAGCCGAAAGGAATTTGTACTGGCGTCGGGCTTGCCGGCAGGTAAGCATACCCTGCAATTATACAAGCTGTCTAACAACACGTCCGAAGATATTTTTTACGGTTTTAGCATTGATGGCGATGCCAAACTGCTGGACCGTGCTAAACTATCCAAACGCAAAATTGAGTTTTACGGCAACTCTATTACCGCAGGGCATGGGGTAGATGTGCCGCCGGATATGAAGGAAACCGGCGCGCCTGAATATTTTAACAACTACTACACATATGCAGCGCTAACCGCCCGGCACTACCAGGCGCAATACTCGTACATTGCTCGTAGCGGTATCGGTATCATGGTAAGCTGGTTTCCTGAAATTATGCCCGAAATTTACAACCGTCTCGACCCTGCGGACCCCAACAGCCAGTGGGATTTTGCCAAATACACACCCGATGTGGTGGTGATTAACCTGTTCCAGAACGATTACTGGCTGGTGAACAACCCCAACCACGAGCAGTTTAAGCGCCGTTTCGGCAGCACCAAACCTACCGAAGAGTTTATCATCAATGCTTACCAAAACTTTGTGGCGAGCATCCGCAGTAAATACCCCAAAGCACAAATTATCTGCGCATTGGGTAACATGAACGCCACCGAACCGGGGTCTAAGTTTCCGGGTTATATTGAGCAGGCCGTTGCCCGTTTAAAAGATGGCAAGATACACACCTGCTTCTTTCCGTATAAAAATACCGGCGGGCACCCCAACAAAGCCGAGCAGCAGCGCATGGCCGACCAGCTCATCAGCCTTATTGATAAAACCGTGAAGTGGTAATTGATTAACGGTTGCCAGGCAATCAGATTTGAAATGCCTGTTGGCGGCAAACAATTATTGGTCGACACATTGCCGGGTTTGGTCTACTTCATTTTAAGATGTGTGATGTATATACTTTATTTGTTTGTCGCCAGGGTAGAACTGCTTCATTAAAAGGTAGTTTGAAACCCGCGGCAGGCGATGCACTTAGTGGCATTGCAGCAGTAAGGCTTTGTGTCCCCACAGGGCAATCGTTTGTATATATAGGTCATCGCCGCTCCGCAATGGGGCGGCGACTTTTTTTGGTGCACGTTCTTGCTAAGCCCACCGTAGTCTCTAAATTTATTTGCCGATAGTTTGAAACAAACGTTTTTTTTCGTCTGAACTTATTCTCTTAAAATCGTTAGGATCGATGATGACAATGTCATTTTCAAAACTTCTCAATTCTTTGGCGATGATTCTCATCCAATTATGTTTCTTTAAAACTTCATGGGTGAAATTTAATCTAGCTGAGCATATAAAATTAATGTCAGGGCAGTATTTGACTAATCTTGAAGCTAAATTTATACAGGGACCTATATAATCTACCGTGCCATCAGTTTCAGTCAGACGATAAATAGTGCCTTGGGCTAACCCAAATTTTAAAGCTTTTGGAAGATCAGCTACAGGCAAGTCGTTAATCAATTCATCATTTATTTTACTAACGTATTTTTGAAGGTTCCATAATCTATTTAATAAAGTGATTTTGACCGAAGGAGTGAACTTTTTATCAGTTTCAATATCTTCCCAGATGTACAACATACCATCGCCCAAGAACTTCCTTTTGTTAGGTATTACTAAAAGAGGTTTCAGCTCAGAAGACGCATCGCCAGTCCAATATTCTATTCCTCCATAGATACACATCTCAACACATTCTATGATATGATTTAAATATTTTGTAATATAATTTTGTAAATCTGGTTTGTTGAAAAAGGTTGTAAATCCAGCCACATCAAAAATCATTGCTATGCCAGTTGTGGGTCTTTCTGCGGCAGTGAAGCCCATGAATTTTTTATTGTTATCCATAAATTATTATTCTAATGTACAATTTTGGTTTAAGGATACATAGTAACATTTATTTTCAGTTATTCTAGTTTTACAAATTACAGCCACAATAATTGATTGAATTTTACAAATAACCGATTGATGCTTGCAAACACCCAGGCGGCTTTGTGCGTCATCTTTGTAAAAAAAATATTACAACGGATGAACGACAACAAAAAGATAGCCCTGGTAACCGGCGGCAGCCGCGGACTGGGTAAAGATATGGCCTTGCGCCTGGCCGAAAAAGGCATTAATGTAATTCTTACTTACCGCACCAAAGACCAGGAAGCGCAAGCCGTAGTAGCGCAAATTGAACAAGGCGGGGGCAAGGCAGCGGCTTTAGCGCTGGATACCGGCGTGGTATCGAGCTTCGATGCTTTTGCCGGGCAGCTTACCCAAACACTGCACGACCATTTCAATACTGATAAAATAGACTTTTTGGTTAACAACGCCGGTCATGGCGGCTATGTGCCGATAACTGAAGTAACCGAAGATTTTTTTGACGACCTACTGAACGTGCATTTTAAAGGTGTATACTTTCTGACCCAAAAGATGCTGCCATTGATGAATGATGGAGGAGGTATCGTGAACATATCGAGCGGTTTAACAAGGGTATCGATGCAGGGTTCGTCAGTTTATGCATCGCTCAAAACCGCGGTCGAAACCATTACCCGTTATCTGGCTAAAGAGCTGGGCTCAAGGGGTATCCGGGCCAATACGGTGGCGCCAGGCGCTATCATGACCGACTTTGGCAATGCCCGTCTGCGCAGCAGCGAAGAGATGCAAAAAAACATCAGCAACCTAACGGCATTGGGACGCCCGGGCGTGGCCGAAGATATTGGCGGCTTAGTTGCCTTTTTATGTACCGAGGATGCCCGCTGGGTAAACGCACAACGCATCGAAGCTTCGGGCGGTATGATGGTGTAAGTTTAATAATGTACTTGGGCGAGGGAGGTAAACTTGCCCTCGCCTTTTTATAGTTGAGTATAAATTTTGCAGCTTATGCTTAGCTTTGATATTTGCAAATGAATAACCAATGCCGGTAACTTCCCTAAGCGATTTTTACGAGAGCCAGGGGGCTCATCTGCCCGATAACCTGGCCCGCGAAATTGGCCACTTTAACGTATTCGAGGCCGAAAAGCTGTTTGACCAAAAAACGGGCGACCGCACCATGCCTTACAGCCGGCGCGCTTATTATAAAATAAGCTGGCTGCGGGGTAAAAGCCGGGCCGAGTATGCCGATAAGGTGATTGACGTACAGGCCGAAGCCCTGCTTTTTGCCACACCCAAAATACCTTACCACTGGCTACCGGCCGACGGTAACCAAACCGGTATGTTCTGCATATTTACGGCTGAGTTTTTGTCGGCCGCCAAAAGTGGGGTAGTGCTGGATGAGTTGCCGCTGTTTCAGCCCGGGCAGGTGCCGGTATTTCAGTTGGATGCTACTGCCGTTACCGAGGTGGAATATATTTTTCGCAAAATGCAACGCGAGTTGAATGCCGACTACAAATACAAGTACGATTTACTGCGCAACCTGGTGATGGAACTTATCCATTACGGGCAAAAGCTGCAGCCGCTTTCGGCTATGAGCAATGCCCAGAATGCATCGGAGCGAATGGCTTCGCTGTTTATAGAATTGCTGGAGCGCCAGTTCCCGCCCGAAAACGGTGGACAGCGCCTGCAGCTGCGCACCGCGGCCCACTATGCCGATCGCTTGGCCGTGCACGTAAACCACCTGAACAAAGTACTTAAAGAAATTACCTGCAGTACCACCACCCAACTCATCAGCAACCGCATCACCCAGGAAGCTAAAATCCTGCTCAAACAATCCCGCTGGAGCGTAGCCGACGTGGCCTACGTGTTAGGCTTTGATGATATGGCGCACTTTTCCAACTTCTTTAAAAAGCAAACGGGATTAACGCCGCTGGCGTTTAGGGGGTAGGTTTAAACTTGGTGATAAAGCTTTTGTTGAGGTTTGATTAATAGCGTAAGAAATAATCATCGCCTGTACTTTGTACTAAAATGAAACTTTATTCGTATATTCAATTAACAGCAAGTAATTAAGCTATCATTTTGTATACGCAAACTTGTGCATGCAAATAATGTTAATATATTTGTTTACAACATCAAAGGTGATTGAGCCATGACAACATTAACTGCAGAAATACCCGATACTAAAAAGAAAGAGGTTTCACTGTACATCAAAAAGTCGGGTGGTAAAATCATAGATACCAATGATAATCGTGAAACAGATTTAGATGAGGATGATGAGGTTACCCATGGTGTTTTTTTTGGTGAAAACATCAGACGTGTAATTAAAGCATTCTTCTCAAAATAATGTCAACGGCAGACGATCTCAAGAAACTCCGGCTCAAAGCACAAATAGGAATAACCACTGTTTTGGGCTTGGTTTCAATTTATATCCTTTTAAC
>CAXYKR010000176.1:0-11489 GCA_964277815.1 uncultured Mucilaginibacter sp.
GCCTCCAAGCGTACGGTGTAAGTATATTCCTTAGGCAGTCCGGTGAGCAGGCTGGTGAACCTAACGTCATCCAACAGCAGTCTGAGCAATAACTGGTGAGTGCGCGGATAGTCGAGCGAAAGGCGCAGAAAGTTGGCTAAACGCATAACCAATGTTGTAAAGGTTGAGGGCGTTTGGCGAGTACAATAAACTTTTCCCGGCAGTTTACTGAGACTGCTACCGGACAGGAGGGTGTCAAATTATACGGCAATAATTGCATGAGGTGGTTGCTGAATGTTTGTGACTTCGCAAATCTAATCAAGCCACTATGGTTTGGTATCCGTAGTTTAACGGAAATTTAAAACCGCGTAAGTTTACGTGGTTGCCTGTTGTAATAGGACAGATAGCATTAAGCCTTAAAAAAAGAAAACCTCCCGGCACTCGCTGTCGGGAGGTTTCAACCTAAACCTTATCACAATTTTTAAGCCCGTAGAGGGCTTAGTTTGAGCTGCACAAGGTAAAACTTATTTTGAATTTTTGCAATAGTAAAACGTTTTACTTGAAATTTATTTTCATTGAAGTTGAATGAACTATAAATATGGCTAATGAAAGTGAGCCGAAGCGAGTAGATCTACAAAATCAGAACTTAGTTACTTCATTCAGAAAAGTAAGCCTAAATAAATGTAAATCAGATTTTTATGTAGGCGCTTATAGAAAATTCTTATTAAGATATGGACCGCAATGTGCGCCGGTCGGGTCTCATGCACCCGCCGGGCAGCATTGCAGTTAAGTAAGGTTTAGGCGTAATTTAATTTGATCAACTTAAACAACGATGATATTGCCTGAGCGTCAATCAAAAGGAACGGTGCTAAATTAGATAAGTAAATGCACACAAAACCGCGTGATTTTACGTGGTTTTTTAAATGCGAAAATGTACGTATAAGTTAAGTTTGTTTAAGTTGATGATTACGGTAACGATGTGCTTCTTTTTAAAAGCTTTTCTCGCTAACGGATGTATTTGAACGGCAATCAAACGCCAGAACGAATGAGCTTCTTTCTGCTATACTCCAAAAATTGTAAAAATGCCTCTGTGATGATTGGTATATCGCTATATATTTGCCACCGTATTTTTTACCCTTAATTAATTAAATAATGCCTACTACAAATGACGAGTTGCCGGAAGCCGGCCGCAAAATTACCGTTACCGAAGCGGTAAGATTAACCACTAATTGGAGAACTTACTTGGATGAATCTGAATGCGATTTTCAAACTAAAGGATTTTTGATTCCCATTGCCTCAATCAAAAACTTATTAGACACTAATCCTGATGCCGAAGGTGTAAGAGCTTATATTGGCTTAAATGATGCCGATGACGCTATGAGCGGCAAATTGGTTCTTGTACCTGTTGTGGATGGTGAAGATGTGATTTTTCTTCCTGACGGTAACGGAGATCCTGATGAGGAGGATGATAGTAATGTTTACGATAGAATTTATCCGTGTCCTCCTTATTGTTCGACACCAAATGAATTGAATCCATAGTTAGTGATTTAATAAATGGGTTAGCTTGTCTTTTACCAGTGTTTTGTATTTTTGAATAAACTATTGGTAAAAGACAAGTCATGTCGAAACTTTATTCTGATTTCATTGTCCCTGCGTCCGTCATAATCCCAATCGTAATCGGTTTTTGCCGCTGTAAAACTTTTGAAATAAGTCACCGATTTCTTATTGCCTTCTTATGTTTTTCAATATTTTTTAGCATAATCGGAATACTTTCCACTCATTTTTTTCATAATAATATACTGATAAATGAGTTGTATACTCTTGTGGAGTTTCCATTAGTTGCTGGTTTCTACTATTACCAATTCTCTTCTAAAAGAATGCGAAAAATAATCACATGGATTACGCCCATGTTTATATTTTTTTGTATTTGTTTGATTTTTATATTTGCCAAAGTTGTGAGATTCGACGATTATTCAACCTCTGTTGAGTCACTTTTGGTTATTTTTTTTAGCCTTGCTTTAATAAACGAACGCAGTAACTTACTCTCGAACAATTATAATTGGGAGCAAGAACCTGTTAACTGGTTTAATACTGGCTTATTATTGTATTTTTCGGGGTCCTTGTTTATTTTTTTGTCTTTTAATTACTTTTTGTTTACGATATCAATCGGTATTGTTATATGGAATGTGCATGCAACATTTTTCTTGTTGATGAACGTTTTAATTGCAATAGGATTTATCAAGATAAAGGATGACGCAAAGGAGTGTGTCAAAAATCATTAAGGACAATGAGTTTTCTTAATTTTAATCGAATGATTTGTGATTGACAGTTCGTTAAGATGTATCAGTGCCATAACTGCTTTATTGATACGACTCAGAACATCTTATAAATGGCAAGCTGGTTCTTGTGCCGGTTGTTGATGGAGAAGATGTGATTTTTCTGCCTGGTGGCAATGGAGATCCTGACGAGGAAGACGATAGCAACGTTTACGATCGGGGTTTACCATGTCCTCCAGAGTGTTCTCCGGACAACGAATTAAATTCTTAAAAATGAATTTGAGTTTTTAATTAAATTAGAGTTGATTTAACTTCTCTTAAATAATTAGTTATTTAAATTTACTGCCGTTTAAGAGAGGTTATGTCTAATTTATATACGAATTATATTGCTCCCGGTTCCGTCCTTGTTCCTTTGGCTATAGGTATATGGCGATACAGGGAAACTAACACAGGACATCGGTTCTTACTATGCATGTTAGCCTTTTCTGCATTGTCGACTATTACAGCAAAAATTTTTGCTGTTTTATATCACAACAACATCATCGTAAATCAAATATATACGGTTGGTGAGTTTCTGTTTCTTGCGGGTTTTTTCTACTTTCAATTCCAATCTATCTTTATAAAGCGTATAATAATAGCTATGACGCTATTATTTACCATTTTTTCGATTTGTCTCATCGTTGTTTTCATAGGTGTGGTCCGTTACGATGACTATGCGCCTTCTGTAGAATCATTGCTTTTGATTTTTTTAAGTATCGTACTTTTTAACAAGAATAATGATTCGTTATCAAATACTGCCGCTTGGCACAAGAATCCTTTAAATTGGTTTAACACCGGTATCCTTCTGTATTTTTCGGGATCGTTGTTTATATTTTTATTAATCAATTATGTAGCAAACCCTTATTCTTTGTTATTTAGAGTAGTTTGGAATATCCAGCTTACATTTTTGCTCATGTTAAGTTTATTGTTTGCAGTGGGTTTCTGTAAAATAAAAAAAGAGCGAGACACTATTACTAACTCTCAATCACTTTAGTTATCACTTAAACGGAGTCTTAGTCTTTAATATACCTTGCTAAAAGAGTGGCTTATTATGCAGATGACGCTATGAGCGGCAAATTGGTGCTTGTGCTTGATGGAGAAGACGTAATCTTTTTGCCTGGTAGCAATGGAGATCCTGATGAGGAGGATGATAGTAACGTTTACTATATTGGCATTGATTGCCCATTATTTTGTTCGCCACCAAAGGGACTAATCCTTAATAGTTACTTTTATTTTTAGATTTGACTTATCTTTCAATTGTGTATAACTCGACTATAAACAATTGTTTTAGCTAAGTCATGTCTTATATTTACAACTTATATATTGCTCTCCTTGCCCTTTTAAGCACACTATTTACCGTAGGTTTCCTCAAAATAAAAAATGAATAATAATTTGATACTGTTACTGGCTTTAGGTACGGCCGGCATGTTGCTGTTATTTTGTTCGGTAATTATGCTGCAAATTCGTAGCCAGAACCGAATGCTCAAAATGAGGGAGCAGGCACAACAGGCTGCACTGCAACACCAAAAAGATTTGCTAACCGCCGCGGTATTAACGCAAGAGAACGAGCGCCGTCGCATAGGGCAGGACCTACACGACGATATTGGCGCTGCCTTGTCGGGCTTGCGGTTATCGCTCGAACTGTATACGCCTCCAGATGATGCCAGCGATGTATATCAGGCCTTTAAGGGCCGGTGCCGCGAGCAGATAGACAGTATCATTAAGGAAGTACGCCACATTAGTCATCACTTGTCGCCGGCACTGTTAAGTTTGTATGGCCTGGAGGCTGCCTTAAATAAACAGCTCCAGTATATTAACGACGGTTCAGGCCTGAGCGCGGTGCTTAACAACGAGGCGAGTGATGCAGTTAATCAGCTTAGCTTAGAAACAGCCACCGCTATGTACCGCGTGCTCGAAGAATTGTTAAACAATACCATTAAACACGCAGCAGCCACCGAGATATCTATACAAATATCGGAGCGGGAATACCAGTTGCACATAACGTACCGCGATAACGGTAAAGGTTTGCCGGCCGATAGCGCAGCATTTTTAAACGGTATTGGTATGCGTAATATCGAAAGCCGGCTGTCGCTCATTGGTGCACAATATCAATTAGGTGCACCGGGCAAAAAAGGCTTCGAAATCAATATTGAATATCCACTTCCGCAAACCGAGCCTGTTCATGCCTGAGATATTGCTTGCCTTGGCCGATGACCAGCGGCTTTTTAGTGAAACATTAAAACTGTTATTGCAAACCATACCTGATTTTGAGGTGCTGTTTACTGGTGATAATGCCGAAAGTTTTTTGCAGCAGTTTAAAGTCGCCCCAACCAAGCCGCACATTGCCCTACTGGATATTGACATGCCCGGCATGAACGGTATTGAGCTTAACCGCCTGCTGCAAAAGCAACACCCGGATCTAAAAGTAATTATGCTTTCGGTACACTTGGAAGAAGAATTGATTACCCGCGTCATTGATGACGGCGCCGCCGCTTACTTAACTAAAAACTGTAACAAGGAGGAATTGGTAAGCACCATTTTAGCGGTCAAGAAAGATGGTTTTTATATTAACCAACTTACGCTACAGGCACTTACGCGTGCGGCCAAATCTAAAGGCAAATCCAAGCCTGTAAAGCCAGCTGACGCATTACCATCGGGCTTAACCCGTCGCGAAAAGGAGGTTTTGCTGCTTACGTGCCAGGAATTAACCACGACGGAAATAGCCGACAAACTGTTTCTGAGCGCACGTACGGTTGAAGGTCACCGAATGAATTTGCTGGCCAAAACCGGCTGTAAAAATAACGCCGGTTTAGTCATTTTTGCTATCCGTCACCGACTGTTCGAGGTTACCTAATATACAACGCGCGGTCAGTGTTCCGGTTGCCGGGTAGCATTGGCTCCCTTTTTCATACCCGATGCCATACCCGATTCGGTGCCTTTTAGGTTGTTAACCTTTTTTTGATTACGCGCCTTGGTGTTATCACTGGCGGTAACAACTTTGCTGTCTTCGGTTTTTTTTGGCGGTTTCATAATGGTTGTTGTTTAAACTATGTACATCATAACCTGTACCATTATATAACCTGTTGGGTAATCGGCTGTTTTAAATATTATTTAAGCGTTTACCTTTAAGTTCAAGCCAACACTGTACGAAGCATGATAAAAATCTTTCCTTCAAAAATTTAACTTATTTTAATGCTGAAGCCATCAGCCAGAGCGGTACTATCGTATAGTTCGTCATGGGTTTGCATAGTATAATACTCACCGTGTAATTGGAGTCCGCCGTGTTTTTTGCTTATGCTGATTTTTAAGAACCCATGCCTGTCGTCACAATAATTTTGGA
Organism: uncultured Mucilaginibacter sp.; assembly: GCA_964277815.1. Taxonomy (GTDB): domain Bacteria; phylum Bacteroidota; class Bacteroidia; order Sphingobacteriales; family Sphingobacteriaceae; genus Mucilaginibacter. The sequence continues at coordinate 5,635 of CAXYKR010000176.1, forward strand.
GAATTACATGGTCAAATCTGGCGTCGTTGGATGTAAAACGCTCGTCGCCGGGCTGAGCCAGCGCGTGCAACTCGTCATAACCACCGGCTCCGGCCACCACAAAAGTTACCGGTTTGCCTTCCGGATACTCTTTTTTAAAGCGCTGGTAATTATGTACGTGTCCGCTAAAAACAATATCCGGGCGCACACCGGTTTCGGCAAAGGCCTGTTCCAGAAAATCAATCATGTATACACTGGCGCCATGGTTAATATCGGCCGAATAGGGAGCATGGTGTACGCAAACAATCACGGCCTTGCCCGGGCGCAACGAGTTTGCATAGCGAAGTTCTGCTAAAAACCATTCCCGCTGCTCGGGCGTAATGCGGCCAAATTTTACCACATTACCATATAAGCCAATAATGGTAGCTAAAGGCGTTTCCAGCGTCCAATATATATTGGGCTGAGTAATGCTTTGGCGCTGGCTGCTGTAATTAAAAGGTATAGGGCGTTCCTGAGTGTCACAAAACACGGCTCTAAAGGCATCTAAACTTTGGTAAGGTGGTGCTGTTGCAGGATTTACATCACTATCATGGTTGCCGGCTATCGCAAATATCGGCCCTGGGTATTGGCTGTACGGGCTAAAAAACTGCTCGTTGTAATTTGCGGCTTCGCCGTAACTGTACACAATATCGCCTAAGTGGTACAGAAACTGCGGCTCTTGATTGTTGTCGGATGCCGACTTGTACTGCTGCTGCATTGCATTACACACCTTGCGCTGAAAATCAGGGTATCTAATGCTGCCGGTATCGCCCACCATGTGAAACACCATATGCTCCTCATCTAAGTCAACATATTTTTCTGCCGACATGCGATAGGGGTAGGCACCGGTCGGGGCGGGTAATGGCCTGAACTTGTGCTGGTCGTCGGGTACGTTTAACTTAATTGCGGGTTTTTGCTGATGAGTATTCATAGGCTGTATGCCTGCAAAGCTAAGTGAAGCCCCGTAAAGCGAAAGTTAATTTTACGCTGACTTGTGGTACTACAGGCTTATTGCAAACCAGTATTACACTATCCAATGGCGATTAAAATATTAATGGAATAGTTGTTGTTCAACCTTTTCAAATTTGAAGCTGCCATGAAAGAAGAACAGATAAAAAAAGTTGCCCGGGTACTATTGGGCACGAATTTAATAGTAGCTGGTATAGGGCATTTGAGTTTTGCCCGTAAAGGTTTTCAGGCACAGGTACCCAACTGGATACCGCTCGAAAAGGATGACACCGTGGTGTATTCGGGCTACGCCGAAATTGCCTTGGGTGCGGCCATCATATTAACCCCAAAAAAACACCGCGAAACTTTAGGTAAAGTAGCTGCGACATTTTTTGCTGCCGTATTTCCGGGTAACGTGGCCCAATACCAGCATCACCGCAGCGCCTTAGGTTTAGATACCGACCGTAAACGTTTTGTTCGCTTATTCTTTCAACCAGCGCTGATTTACTGGGCACTGGCCAGCACCAAAGAGTAAATTGTATTAAGAAATAACGTGAGTTGTTTGCAGAGAGTGGGGTAAGGTAACCGTTATCGCCATTCCTGCAAACGGTTCGCTTTGTGCTGTAACGGTGCCGCCCATACCCTCCACCTGCGTTTTTACAAGGTAAAGGCCAATACCCTTTCCCATTACACTGGTATCAAATCGGTTATACAGTCCAAATAAGTCGTGGCCAAATTTTTTCATGTTCAATCCTTTGCCGTTATCTTTAAAAATCAAAACGTGGTTTTCGCCGTCGTCGTAACATTTTATGCTGATTTGGGGCGGCTCATGGCGCTTACGAAATTTGAGGCTGTTGGCAATCAGGTGATAAAAGATGCTGTATAAATAAGATTCGATAGTATAGATTTGGTCGAGCCCTTCGCAATCCAAATGAATATCGGCGCCTTCTTTAATCAGTGCGTCATGCAAACTCACCTTTAAATTATTTACAATATCCTCAATGCGTACCAGCGTTTGCTGCTCCATATTGCGTTCGCGCAGGTTCAGGATATCGTTCAGGTCATATATTACGCTATCCAGCGCTTCCGACGAAATCAGCAATCCATTAATAATCTCTGTAATACTGTCATCATCTAAGTCGCCCAATTTAAATAGGTTAACCAGCCCGATGATGTTGGCAGCCGGTGCCCGTAAGTGATGGGAAATGACGTAGGTAAAATGTTCGAGTGCCCGGTTGCGGGCCATCAGGTCGTTAATTACGCGCTCCAGCTCTTGCTGGCTGTGCCGCATTTCTTTTTCGTGGCGCGTTTGGTCGGTAATGTCATGCACCGAGCCTATCATTTTATGGCATTCGCCATTTTTATCAAATACCGGTGTGATGGTTACCAAACCTGTTTTTTGCCCGGTAGGGTACTGCGATACCTCTTCCCAGTGCATGGTTTTTCGCTCGCGTATAGCGGTTATGTAATTGCCCCTAACTAAATCAATTGATTCGGGCGGGATAACTTCGTGCAGGTATTTTCCGACAATCAACTCCTGCGGCAACCCTGTAACAGCGGTGAAAGAGTTATTTACAGCGATAAATTTGAACCTAAAGTCAGGTTCAACTTCAATCATATACAGCACGTCTTTTACGTTGTCGTAAATCAGTTCCAACTGCTGCTCGTGAGCCTGTACCTGGTCTAAAGCGTCTACATAGTGCGAAACCTCATGGCCTATAAATATGACGGCGGTTACTTCGCCATCCTGGTTTTTAACCGGTTCAAAAATGCAGTCGAAATATAATTCTTGCAGACCCTTGCCTTGATTTGCCATGAACTTCTGGCCAGAGCTTTGCAATGTTTTTCCGGATTGAATAGTGTTCCTCGAATGGGTTATTAAATTGCCAAACGCTTCGTTGCTCACCCATTTTTCTATCGGCTCGTTTTGTACCTCCGGCAAAGTTTTGCCTATTAGCTTGGATAAGCGCTGATTCATTCTTTGAATCCGCAGTTCGGTACCGTGCAACACGCAAGCCAGGGTAGGGGCCGATTCAAACAAGCCCTTGAAATGCTCATAGGTTTCGTCATTGGCTATAGCATCGGCCGGTGCGCTTACTTCGTTGAGACTGATTAGTATGTAATGTTCATCAGCAACAGGGGAGTTGAGTTTTTGGTAATTGGTTTGCCACCAAAAAGTTTCCGGTTGTCCGGCAATCTTCCACGGCGCAGCGGGCAGATGCGTGTCAGTTTCTGCATTTAAAACGTTTTCGAGCAAGCCTAAATGCAGTCCTAATACTCTATATAAAGCAGTGTTGTCTTTAAAACAATTAAACAAGGATTGGCTAATTAAACCAGAACGTTCAAGCCCCGTCAGTTCTATAAACTGGTTGGTTACGGCCACAATAGTAAAGCCCGCTGAAGCCTGATATTTGACGATGATACCATTGCCTGATTTTTGAAAGGCGGAAAAATAGGTTTCGGCAGGTAAATTCATCGTAGTGCTAAATATAGCATCAATAATTAAAACTTAATATACTATTTAATACGACGATGTTACAAAGCCTATTGACGTTTTGAAATTGAGTTGTTTTCAAATTTGATATGTTTGCAAGGCCAATTAGATGTGCGAACCAATTCTATTCACTATGAAAAAGATTTTACTGCTCATTACCAGCTTGTTTATCTGCGGCTATTGCCTGGCGCAATCTGCTCATCGTTTTACCGACGATGTATCAACCATTAAAAGCTACGATAAGATATACGAAACGCAGTCTAACGCAATCTTATTTGTAGGCAGCTCATCTATTCGTAAATGGAGCCATCTGCAGGTGGCTTTTGGCAACTATCAGGTGCTTAACCGTGGTATTGGTGGTGCCGTGATTGATGACATTACCTACTTTGCTAACGATTTGATTTTTGCTTACCAGCCCCGGCAAATTGTGCTGTATGTAGGCGAAAATGATTTGCCTAACGCCGCTGAAACGCCTGACACTATCTTGCAGAAAACAGTAACTCTTTTTAAAACAATCAGGGCCAAATTGCCTACTATACCTATCATATACATCTCCATGAAACCAAGTCCGTCGCGCGACCAGTTTCAGCAGAAATGTGCCCAAACCAATGCGCTGATTCGCAGTTTTATGGCCACCCAACCAAACACAACCTTTGTTGATGTGTTTACACCAATGCTTAAGAAAGGTAAATCGAGGCCCGAACTTTTTGTGGGCGACCGACTGCACATGAAACCCGAAGGCTATACCATTTGGGAAAACGCGGTAAGGCCTTATTTAAAAAAAGTAAATTAAAAGCCTTGTAACATTGCAATTAACAGAGAAAAGCGCTGAACTCTGTTGCAACATTAGCTAATCGAAAAACAGGATACATGCAAAGAGAAGTTCCATCATGGACGAGCGACGCCGTGTTTTACCACATCTATCCCTTGGGGTTGGTTGGTGCCCCTATGGCTAACGACTTTGTAAGCAATCCGGTTGAACGTATGGCTGTACTGAACGACTGGATACCACACATTAAGCAGTTAGGATGTAATGCTTTATATCTGGGACCGGTGTTCGAATCAGACTTTCACGGTTATGACACGGCCAACTATTATATGGTCGACCGTCGACTCGGTAATAACCAAACTCTAAAAGATTTAAGCCATAATCTGCATCATCATGGTATAAAGCTGGTGCTGGATACCGTTTTTAATCACGTAGGCCGCAACTTTCCGCCGTTTAACGATTTGCAACTTAAATGCGAAGAGTCGATTTACAGGGATTGGTTTGTTGGAGTAGATTTTAACCGGCAGAGTACTTATGGTGATAGCTTTTTTTATGAGGGATGGTTTGATGCCTATAATTTGGTTAAGCTCAACCTCCGTAATCCCGAAGTAATAGATTACCTGTTACATGTGGTTGCGTTTTGGATGGATGAATTTGATATTGATGGTTTACGGATGGATGTAGCCGAGATTATGGATAAAGATTTTCTGGCAACGTTAGCTGCATTTTGCCGGAACCGTAAATCAGAATTTTGGCTGATGGGCGAGGTGATTGAAGGCGATTACCGGGAATGGGCAAATGATAAAATGCTCGACTCCACCACTAATTACGAAGCCTACAAAGGTTTATACTCCAGCCATAATGATAAAAATTATTTTGAGATTGCTCATTCTTTAAACAGGCAATTCGGTTACGAAGGCGTATATCACGATTTGTTGCTTTATAACTTTGCCGATAACCATGATACCACCCGCATAGCCAGCATACTCAACGATGGCAGAGCAGTTTATCCGTTACACGCCATTTTGTTTACGATGCCCGGTATACCTGCCGTGTATTATGGTAGTGAATGGGGCGTTGAAGCCGTTAAAGGCGCTCATGACGATACGATGCTGCGCCCACCGGTGGAGGTGATTCCGGACGTATCTGATCTGCCTTTGTACAATTTTATCAAGCAATTAATTGCCATCAGACATAGCCAGTCGGTTTTACGAACAGGTATTTACCGGCAATTGCATGTGAGCCACGAACAATTGGTTTTTAGCCGAGAAACGCCAGAAGACTTAATCATCATCGCGGTGAGCCAGTCAGACCAGCAGGTTGACATCGGAGTACATATGGAAATTCAGGCAGGTGAGGAATTTCGGGATTTGCTGGCGCCGCAGTACCAGTTATTTTCCAGTCACAATTACATTTACATCAATGATGTATCACCTTTTGGCGTGCGTTTGCTAAAACGCATATCGCAAAACTAATGAAAGTAGCTTACTTTGATCTCGGCAAAGATTAACCTCTGGCTACTACTTTGGGCTTATTATCTTTAGCTGGTGGCAGCAACGATGCAGCAACACGTTTAATAAACAAGTAATTCACCGTGCCGCCAATAGCTGCACCCACTAACGGTAC
>CAXYKR010000177.1:0-26578 GCA_964277815.1 uncultured Mucilaginibacter sp.
GCTGTTATCACGTGCATCCAAATTAATCTTTACTTTTTCGCGTGGGGCAGAAGTAGGGGCTGAACTGATATTTAATTTCAGCAGGTCAGCATTGCGTTGAATGAAAGCAATACGTTCATTCACTGGCTGGCCTGAGCCCGAAAATAATGTAAACTGTACAATGCCCGACGGGAATTTGCTTTTCGGAATGGTTGCACCAAATGAGCCGTTGCCTTCTTTATTGCGGGCTGCATAGCAAACCACACCTGCCGACTGGGCAATTAAGTAGGCATCCTTACTGTTCATATTGCTCGAGTTGACCCGCACACTGATGCTGGCTGTATCATTGTTGTTTACAGTAAGCACGTAACCAGCGTCAAGTGCTTTGGGCAGCGCAATGGTATTTTGAGAGCCGTCGGGGTAAGTAATTTTAGCTTGATAAGTTTTGCCGGCTTCGGGTGTTAGCGCAAATGCACCCATACCTAAGTGTTTGGTGTTAATAACCGCCAGTTCATTATTGTTGTTATCGGTAACTACGCCTTTAATATCAACGCCCAACCCGTTTGGCCCAACCGCTTTAAACGCAACTTTTGAACGTATACCGTTGACTAAATTACCGCTCTCCGGAAAAAACTGAACATCAACCTGACCCGATACCGAATTGAAGCTGATGTTTTTAGTTACCGTTTTTTTGTCAGCAATTTTGATGTGTGTAATAATACTGCCTGATGATACGGCTGCGCCTGTAGCATTAACAAAGCTTACTGCCAAATTGCCTTGTGCATCAGTTTGCCCTTTACTTTTAAGTATCTGTTTTTCGTTGATTCTTACCGCATAGTTTACCTCTTTGCCGGCATAAGGGCTGCCATCAAGATCAGCAAAATTGATGCTGGCATCTACTTTTTGTACGTTGTTTAACTTGCTGTAGCTGTAGGTGGCTTTGGTAAATACATTATCATTGCCGGCGTTACCAATAGCAATGCTTTTTTCAAAATAATAGCCCTCGCCGGCATTACGCATCCAGTTGGTGTAAGCCCTGATACGGTAATTGCCTGCTTGCAGGGTGTCGCTCAATGCAAAATCGCCCCAGGTTACACCACTGGTTACCGGTAGCTTAATCCACTTTTTTACCGAGTCCTGCTCGTTAATCAGTTCTACGTTCAGCGCGCCACTCACGGCTGATAGTTTATGTTCAGGTCCTACGGTAATATAGGCTTTAAACCACATATCATCACCAACGGCATAGTAAGGCTTATCAAACTGCAGGTACACCTTTTCCTGCGGCCGTTCATCAACCCATTTTTCTAACTGGGCAACAATCTTCTGGATAGGGTCGTCGTCGAGTGCAACAAAACCAGTAGCCATAACAGCTAAAGCCAGTATAAAAAGGCCGGTGATAGGTTTCTTAAAGTTCATGGTATTGCTAGTGTTTTGCCTTATTGCAGGTTATTGGCTTACTACAATAAAGGTGGCGTTAAATTACTTAGTTGTAAGTAAATAACGTATAAATCAGAATTTATTTTTCCACATCATGCTTTCAACCGGCCGGGTAGTTGGATTGTTGTATTTGGCGTTGCCTTTGGTGTTATAAAGCGTTTCGATATCGCCCTCTACTACAAAATAAATTAACTGCCCGATAGGCATTCCGTAGTAAACACGCACGGGTTGCGCTACCGATATTTCTAGCGTCCAGGTGTTGCAAAAACCTACATCGCCCTTGCCGGCAGTAGCATGTATGTCTATCCCTAAACGGCCGGTACTCGATTTACCTTCTAAAAAAGGTACATGTTTATGGGTTTCGGTGTATTCGGTAGTTACACCAAGGTATAAAACGCCGGGCTGCAATACATAGCCCTCTTTGGGTATTTCGAAGGAGTCTATCTCGTTATGTAGTTTGGCATCCAGTACGCGGTTGCGGTAGGTAGCCAGGTACTTACCTAAATGTACATCGTAAGAGTTGGTACCCAGGCACTCGCGTTTAAACGGCTCAATAATGATGTTGCCTTTTTCAATTTCTTCGAGTATGCGCTTATCAGATAAAATCATTTTGCCGTGACGGGTTGCCGGGTCTAAATTATAATTATTTAAGCTAATTTTGCGATCTGTTTTTGTAAATTATTATGGCCATCGCATACAGAAAGCAGGTTGACGAAGATACCGAAATTGCCTTGTGGCGTATTGAGGAAGATACCGACACCTTGTACCACCAGTTGCAGCTTAACGAGCAGGAAAAAAGTTACGTAGACCAATTGGCCAACGGTAAACGCCATTTACACTGGTTAGGTACCCGGGTTTTACTGCGCACCATGCTGAATACCGAGGAGTACATCGACTGCCGGATAGACAGTCATGGCAAGCCCTACTTGTTCAACATGCCCTATCAGATTTCGCTAAGCCACTCGTTTGATTATGCGGCCGTCATGATTAGCAAAAGCCGTCCGGTAGGTATCGATATTGAATTGGTTAAACAAAAGGTAGAACGTATTGCCCCCAAGTTTCTACGGCCAGCCGAGATGGCGTTTATCAACCCGAACCAAAAGATTGAACATTTATATGTGTGCTGGTGTGCCAAAGAGGCCATTTACAAATGTTATGGGCAAAAAGAGGTCTCGTTTGTAGACCATATTAAACTGCACCCGTTTGCGTATGCACCTGAGGGGAGTTTAAAGGCAGACTTGCAAAAGGGAGAGATTGATTTGAATTATCAGGTTGATTATCTGCACTACGAAGATTATATGATAGGTTACGTAAAAGGCTAAGCCATGAAAAACAAACAGGTTGAAATTCAGGATTGGGGATTGATTGATTACAAAGAAGCCTGGGACCGGCAAGAAAAATTGTTTGGTGCCAGTGTGCAATTGAAAACCGAAATACGCAACCGTCAGGTAGCCGCAATTAATGGAGGGGAGATGGCCGATGACATCAAAACGCCTAACTATCTTGTTTTTTGCCAGCACCCGCACGTATATACTTTGGGTAAAAGTGGTAAAGCCGAACATTTGCTGTTGGACGAAGCCGGATTGGCTGAACACCAAGCGGTATATTACCCGATTAACCGTGGCGGTGATATTACCTATCATGGTCCGGGCCAACTGGTAGTATATCCGATTTTAGACCTGGACAATTTTTTTACAGATATTCATCTTTATCTGCGCACGCTTGAAGAAGCCGTGATACAAACGCTGGCGCATTATGGCATTAAAGCCGGCCGCTACCCTGGTTATACCGGTGTGTGGCTGGATGCTGATAATGAAAAGGCCCGAAAAATTTGTGCCATGGGTGTACGTTGCAGCCGCTGGGTAACCATGCATGGACTTGCATTAAATGTAAACGCCGATTTAAGTTACTTTGGCCACATTGTGCCCTGCGGTATTGAAGGCAAAGCCGTTGCCTCACTGCAGAACGAGTTGGGGCGCGAGGTAGATATAAATGAAGTAAAAGAAATCCTGAAGCGCGAAATTTTCGTACAGTTTGGTATGGAGGTTATCGATGAGAATAGTAAAGCTGTTACTGCTTAGCGTGGTATTATTAAGTTGTACTGATAAAACTGTAGAAGATATGCCAGCAGCCGAACAAACAACTACTTCTGCTAATAACCAGTCGCTTACTTACCTGGCTTTGGGCGATTCTTATACCATAGGAGAGTCGGTTCCGGCCGAGCAATCGTTTCCTTACCAATTAAGTGCAGAACTCAATAAGTTAAACTACAAAGTTGCTAATCCCACTATTGTAGCTCGCACCGGCTGGACTACCGACGAACTAATTGGTGCCATTAAAAGCCGGGCGATAACGCAAAAGTTTGACATCGTTACTTTACTTATTGGCGTTAATAACCAATATCGGCATTATGATATAAATACTTACCGCACCGAGTTTGTGCAACTGTTAAACACCGCCCTATCCTATGCTAACGGCAATGCTAAACATGTGTTTGTTTTGTCTATCCCCGATTGGGGCGTAACACCATTTGCTGCCGGTCAGGATGCCAACCAAATCGGAAATGAGATAGATGCCTACAACGCCATCAATCAGCAGGAGGCTACCAAAGCGGGAGTAAGCTATATTAATATCACTCCCATCTCGCGTGTAGCAAAAACAGACCCATCACTTACCGCTGCCGATGGCCTGCATCCTTCCGGAAAAATGTATGGGCAATGGGTGCAGTTGCTTAAAGAGCAGGTAGTTAAAAATGTGCCTCAATAAAGCTGGTCAAGTTTTAAAGAAGCTGTATTTATTAACACCGGTTTGCTGTGCGCTGTAAATGCCCTTACTGCCACTGAAAAAATATGCGGTAAAGCAGGCTACCGCAAAAAATAGCGCATGCTCACTGCCAAATAATTCGATGCCCATCAATGTACAGGCCAGTGGTGTATTGGTAGCGCCGGCAAATACTGCAATAAAACCCAAGGCCGCAAATAAACTTACCGGGGCATTGAGCAGGTTGGCCAGCGTATTACCCAGGGTAGAACCTATGTAAAACAGTGGTGTAACTTCGCCGCCTTTAAAGCCGGTACCCAGCGTTATTGCGGTATAAATCAATTTCCATAACCAGCTGAAAAAATGTGCACCGTCCTGCTCGAAGGCTGTTACAATAGTTACAGCACCGGGGTATTCGGCATCAACACCTAAGCTGAGGTAATCCGGTTTACCTAAAATAAGCGTAAGCAGAATGATAATTACGCCACCCGCTACCGGGATAAGCCAGGTCGACTTTATAAATAATCCTGCCACTTTTTTTACACCATGTACAGCTTGAGAAAATAGGTAAGCGGTCATGCCGAATAGCACTGAAGCAATAATTACTTTAATCAACAGCCAAAAATCAATATTGAGGTGGTTGCCCCAAATCGTTTGCCCGGTGGTAAAAAAGCGGATATGATAAGGGGTATGGTGTACGCCCCATGCAGCTACAGTGGCATCGCCAATAAGCGCAGCCATTAAGCAAGGTAATACCGAGGTATATTGTATACGGCCAATGGTTAATACCTCGAGCGCAAAGATGGCTCCGGCCAGCGGCGTTCCAAAAACAGCCCCAAAGCCTGCAGCCACACCAGCAGTAAGCACAATGCGCATATCATCAGCCTCAAGCTTAAACAAGCCGCCCATCCAGTGCGCTATGCTGCCGCCAATTTGTACAGCCGTGCCCTCGCGCCCGGCCGAGCCCCCAAACAGGTGGGTAATAACGGTGGTCAGCAAAATAAGCGGGGCCATACGCTTAGGCACACCTGCGCCTGGCTGATGTATTTCGTCGATAATTAAGTTGTTACCGCGCTCGGCCGATTGCCCGTAAAGCTTGTATAAAAAATGGATGCCTACGCCCGCTACCGGCAGCAGGTAAAGCAGCCAGTTATGGGTAAAACGGTAATGGATAGCCCAATTGAGCAGCCATAAAAACAGGGCAATCAGGGTGCCGATGGCTACGGCTACCGGAATAATAATCAGCGTCCAGCGCAGTACATAATGCAAAGCGGGATATTTGCTGATAGGAGAATTATTAAGCATAAACCTGCAAAACAATAAACAGATAAAGAGGGGCAGGCGTCATCAGCTTTTTAAAGCGGTTTGTTAGGTGGAGCACCATCACCTTGTTTGATTGCATCAAAGATAAGCGTTTGCGCTTAACCTTGTGTTCGAATTGTCAAAACAGTAATACAGCCAATAGACATAAAAATCTATCGGCTGTTAATGATATACTATGGACTGTAGAAGTTCGGCCAAAGCGGTTCTATCTTCCTAAAACCTCAATCAGTTTAGCTTCCAGTTCAGCCCCGCGCAGGTTTTTGGCGATGATTTTTCCGTTCGGGTCAATCAGGTAATTTTGTGGGATAGACTGCACAAAGTACAAAGAGGCAGCCTCATTATTCCAAAACTTCAAATCTGATACTTGTGTCCAGGTCAAGCCGTCATCTTTAATAGCCTGAAGCCAGTCGGCTTTGCCGGTTGCTTTATCGAGCGATACGCCTAATATCTTAAAGTTGCGGTTTTTATATTTGTTATATACCCGAACTACATTAGGATTTTCCTGGCGGCAGGGACCGCACCACGATGCCCAAAAATCAAGCAATACGTAAGATTTTTCCCGGTAAACAGAAAGTTTTACCGGTTTGCCATCCACATCGTTTTGGGTAAAATCAGGCGCCATGGTGCCGATGGCTGTGGCCTTGAGCGCGGCGAAGGATTGATGAAGCTGCTTACCAGGTACGGTTTCTTTCAACTTCGGCGACAAGCCATTGTAAAGCGGTTCAATCACATTTACATCAGCCGATGGCCCGCCCATGGAGCTTAAAGCCATCAAACTCAGGTAACTTTCCGGATGTGCTATGATGAACTTTTTTAAAGCATCCTCACGCTCTTTTTGCAGGGCCTTAAATTTATCCTGCATGGTATTCTGAAAAACAGGAGATTGCTGCTGGTCGGGCGCAGCTGCCTGGGCCTCTGTATAAAGCTTCTGAGCTTTTACATATAACGGAGATAGCATGGCGCTTAAATCCTCGTTGTCAGTATTGATAGGCGAGCCGGTAATTTTTACTTTAGAGATAGAGTCGGTACCTGCGATGTAGATATTACCTTTCTCTACATAAAAGCTCAATACATCGTCGTTTTTATTGAAACCACCAAAACCATTATTATGGCGGTCGAGCAGCATTAACGCGCTGGTAGGGTTGTTTACCTTACCTGTAAATTGGAAAGTACCATCCACCAGCACCGTCGAATCTAAAACACGATTATTGCCCGATTGATAGCTTAGGTAAGCTTTATAAGGTTGTTTTACCGTATTCAGTTTGCCATTAATGGTAAACGCATCAGTATTTTGAGCCAGAGCCGCAGCCGGTATGCTGGCTGTTATATAAAATAAAAGTTTTTTAAACATGCGGGTTAAATGATGTAGTTAACGGGCAAAATCCTGTTTAAGTACAACGTTTAACATTAAATAATATTTGAGTGATAAATGCTGCACCGGCAAATAAGATAGCTGTTAAGCCAGTTTTTGATAGGTACGCCACCATAGGTCGGGCATGTCGCCATCAATAGCCGTAGTGTAATCCTCGTAACGGCAGGGCACCAAGTGGTAACGTTCGTTCAGGGAGCCGTTGGTAGGGTAGGGTACCTGCATCCACCAGCGGTCTGATTTTTTGCTTTTTACAAATACAATTTCGTGCTCCTCATGCTTCAACGTAGTCTTGTATACCAGGTATTGCGATTTTGGCTGCAACGGGAAATCTTTTTTACGATTGTAAAAGCCATCAATAAAATACCAAATCATTTCGGCCAGTAGGGTAGCCGTTTGGCCATTGCTGTCATATGCCGGGTTAAATTCGTAAAAACCAATGGAACTTAGTTTGTCGTTAAAGCCGGCATAGCGGCACATCTGGCAGGCTTCTTCGCCATAAAAACCATTAGGCGTAGCATTGGCATTACCCATGGCATCTGATGCGCGGATGGCGCCCATATCAAAACTAATCATGTTGGCATTGCGAATAACAGGTTCGGTAATGCCGATGTTGCCCATCAACTCGCCCAGGCGGTGCACATCAAAAAACAGGTTATCCATTACCCGCAGACTATCCTGACTTATGAAATATGTTTGATAACCCAGGTTACTGAAGTTAAACAAGTAGTTAGGCTCGTATAAAAATATCTTGTTAAGGTATGATTTGGAGTCTGTTGAGTCATCGTCTTCCATTTCGGCCTGCTCATCCAAATCAAAATGCGAGTCTATGACGGTCAAATCCACTTTTTGCTCCATGTCCTCATAAGCCAGATACTGGGCATAAGTAAGGTCTTGTCCGCCGCCTAATATTACGGCAACTACATCCTGCTTAACCAAAGTATTAATTACGGTTCTTAACGCAAAGTAGGTATCATTAACCGTAGCGCCTTGTTTGATGTTGCCTAAATCGTAAATTTTGGTATTGTAAGCGCCCTGGTGTAAGCGGTATAACTTTTCGCGCACATAGTCGGGCCCAAGTGCGCAGCCGGGGTTGCCCACGGCATTACGGTCATCCTGTACACCAAAAATCACCAGGTCGGGTTTGTCATCTTCCAGGTCAGGAAACTGCTCCGTATAAGTGGTTATTTTTTCGCCTAACTGGCTGGGTTTATACCCCTCTCCGGGCGCAACTCTGCTTAAATCAACCGGGGTAAAGAAATCCGCTAATGACATATCCGTTGTTTACAAAAGCGCAAATATCCATTTTTTAACTTAAATTGCTCCGTTTTTATAAAAGTTACCCCAAAGGATGATTCTGGTTACCGGCGCAACAGGTTTTGTAGGTTCAGTACTGGCCCGCCGGCTGGCAGAACAAAATATTTCTATCAGGTGCTTAAGGCGCCATACCTCAGTAATTCCCGAAATTTTAGCCCCCTACAGTCATTTGATTGACTGGCAGGAAGCCGATATGCTGGACAGTTCGATGCTGGAAGATGCCTTTGAAGGCGTAACCCAAGTGTACCACTGCGCCGCATGGGTGTCTTTTAAAGAGGCTGATAAAGAGCCCATGATAAACACTAATGTACACGGCACTGCCAATGTGGTTAATTTGTGTTTAGAGAATGATATCAGGCTGGTACACGTAAGTTCGATTGCGGCACTTGGCCAGGCCAAACCGGGCGAACTGATTACCGAAAAACACTACCTGGAAGAAACGCCGGCTAATAATAACTACGCAGTCTCTAAACTGGAAAGTGAGATGGAAGTGTGGCGCGGTATTGCCGAGGGGATGCAGGGTGTGATTGTAAATCCGTCGGTTATTATAGGCCCCGAAGCGGGTACGGATGGCAGCGGAAAGATTTTTGACACGGTGCGCCGCGGATTAAAATATTATACCCGCGGCAGTTGCGGACTGGTTGATGTGGATGACGTGGCCCGCTGTATGATTGAATTGATGAACAGCGACATCACCGCCGAGCGTTACATCGTCACTGCTGAAAACTGGAAGTTTAAAAACCTGACCGAGAACATAGCGCAATGCTTCGGCGTAAAGCCGCCCACTACCGAAGCTAAACCCTGGATGCTGGAATTTGCCTGGCGTGGTGCATCCTTATGGGCATCCTTAACCGGCAGCGACCCATCTTTGGATAAAATAGCGGCACAAGCTGCATCTGTAGAGCAGAATTACGATAACAGTAAAATTAAAAAAGCAATCAACATTACGTTTAAACCTGTAGCACAAACCATTAAAGAGGTGTGCTCGGCGTTAAAAAATTAAACAGGGCTGACGCTGTAGCTGCCTGCCCAAAGGCAATTAGCCGCATTGATAACCTTGATTAATCAACCAATCTACTATATTTGCCCGCAACCATGGGCCAGTATTATATAATTGATTTCGACAGTACGTTTACACAGGTAGAAGCGCTTGATGAACTGGCGCGTATCAGCCTGAACGACCATCCCGACCGGGAACATATCTATCAGCAGATTGAAGACCTAACTAACGCCGCAATGGAAGGCAAGCTTTCGTTTGCCGATAGCCTTGAAGGGCGTGTAAAGTTGTTGCAGGCCAGCCGCTCCCATTTAGAGCAGCTGGTGAAGCATTTACGCAAAAAGGTATCACCGTCATTTTCGCGTAACAGCAAGTTTTTTAAAGAGCACCACGATGATGTGCTGATTGTATCGGGCGGTTTTAAAGAGTTTATCACGCCTGTGGTTGGCGAATATCACATCAAAAAAGAAAATATTTACGCCAATACCTTTGAGTTTGATGAGCAGGGTAACATCATTGGATACGACCGCAGTAATCCGCTTTCGCAAGAAGGTGGTAAAGTGAAACTGTTGAAAGAGCTGAACCTGCAGGGCGACATTTTTGGCATTGGCGATGGGTATTCTGATTTCCAGTTGAAAGAGTCGGGCCTGATTAAAAAGTTCTTTGCCTTTACCGAGAATATTGCGCGTAAATCGGTTGTAGAGAAAGCTGATTACGTTACGCCAAGCCTGGATGAGTTTTTATATATCAACCGCTTACCGCGGGCTATTTCATATCCTAAAAACCGCATCAAGTGTTTGGTAGTAGGCCAGGTTGACCCTGAAGCTATTGCGCAGATGCAAAAGGAGGGTTATAACATCCGCATAAAAGATGAAATTACCGAAGCTTATTTGCAGGAAGCCGGCGTATTGTTATGTGACGAAGTGCACCAGCCCACGCCCGAGCAATTAGAAAATGCGGGCCGTTTAAAAGTGATTGGCTGTTTTGGTAAGGTGAGCAGCCGCAAGTTAAGCGAGGTGGCTTGCGAGAATGGCATCATCATATTTGATGACCCCAAGCATAATCCACGCAGCGGCGACTTTATCCCTAAACGTGTGATTGCGTTTATGAATGAGGGTAAAACGCATACCAGTTGTAACTTCCCGGATTTGCAGCCGCCGCGGGTAAATAATGCGCACCGCTTAATCCATATCCATAAAAACGTGCCTGGTATTCTGGCGCAAATCAACGAGATTTTTGCCAGCCATAATATTAACATCGTAGGTGAGTTTTTAGTAACCAACGCACAAATTGGTTATGTAATTACCGATGTGGATGCCGGATATGATGAACAACTGCTCAGGCAGCTAAAAGCCATTGATTATACTATTAAATTCAGGTTGCTTTATTAACAAGGCGGCATGGCATATAAGGCTATTGATTAAAGCCATTTTGTTTTTACCGGGTTTGGATACAGACTTGCTCTAAAACAAAATGGCTTTTTCTGTTTTTATAATAAGTAACCTTTCTGCATCAATAACATGGAAATCAAAAAGATTTTAGTAGGTATAGACGAAAGTAGATACGCCGACTATGCCGCCGAATACGGCTTCAGCTTGGCCCGTAAAATGGGTGCGGCTATTGCGCTTGTGAACATCATTGAGCCTATTCCTGCTGCCGTTTCTCCGTTGAATGATACTACGTTTGGTTTACCTTTGGAAGGTACGGCAGACGTAAATAACGTAGAGATACTGAACACCCAAAACCAGGCAGCCGATAGCCTATTGAGCCGTATTATAAAAAAATATGGCAGCGATTTGCAGGTTACTCAATACACCGATTACGGTTCGAGTGCTGAGGGTATTGTAAACTGCGGAGCGCAGTTTGGTGCAGACCTGATTGTGATTGGCACCCACCATCGCAGCGGGTTTGACCGCCTGTTGATGGGCAGTGTGGCTGAAGATGTGGTACGTAAATCAATGGTACCGGTACTGGTAGTGCCTTTAAATGATAAACCGGTTAATGAATAAATTAGCTGTTTCTTAACAAGGCGATATGCCTGTAAACAACATGGGCTGCTTCAATTTAATGAAGCAGCCCATGTTGTTTATAGATTGTATGGTTTACACCATATAGTTCCAGCCATGAGTATCGGCAGTACGACCGTAACGGATATTATTCAAGGTATTGAATACTTTATTCGAGTATTCGCGTGTAGCAGGGTCGCTCAGCGTGTATTCTTCGCCATTGTAAGAAATAGAACCTACCGGTGCAATAGTGGCAGCAGTACCGGCACCAAAGGCGTCAGTTAATTTACCGCTTTTTGCAGCTTCTACAATTTCGGCGATGGATACGCGGCGCTCTTCTACCGGGATGCCCCAGTCTTTGGTTAAAGCAATAACCGTATCGCGGGTAACGCCATCTAAAATAGTATCGCGGGTTGATGGCGTAATCAGTTTGCCGTTAATCAAAAACATCACGTTAGCGGCGCCCATTTCTTCGGCATACAAATGCTCTTTGGCATCAGTCCAAATCAATTGGTCAAAACCTTCTTCCATAGCGCGGCGGTTAGGTAACATAGCGCCTGCATAGTTACCCGCAGCTTTGGCATAACCGAAACCACCTTCGGCAGCACGGGTAAATTGCGTTTCGAATTTAACGCGCAAAGGCTTGGTAAAGTAAGGACCAACCGGGCAGGTTAGTACCATAAATTTATAAGTGCTTGATGGTACAACACCCAGGTAAGGGTCGGTAGCAAACATAAACGGACGGATGTACAGCGAATGATTTTCGGCAGTAGGTATCCAATCGCGTTCTACATCAACCAGGGCAGCAATGCTTTGGATGAACAGTTCTTGAGGTAGTTCGGGCATGCACAAGCGTTGCGCCGATTTATTAAACCTTGCTGCATTTTTGTCCGGACGAAAAACAGATACCTGTCCGTCCTGATGGCGGTACGCTTTCAAACCTTCAAAAAAGGCTTGTCCGTAATGTAAAGCAGAA
Source organism: uncultured Mucilaginibacter sp. (assembly GCA_964277815.1). Taxonomy (GTDB): domain Bacteria; phylum Bacteroidota; class Bacteroidia; order Sphingobacteriales; family Sphingobacteriaceae; genus Mucilaginibacter. The sequence goes on from CAXYKR010000177.1 coordinate 12,165, forward strand.
ATAGCCGGACTCAGGCCAATCTCGCCGTATGGGATAATTTGAAAATTTTTCCATTCGCCGTCGGCATAGTCGGCCACCAGCATATGGTCGGTAAAAGTATGCCCAAATACCAGCTTGCTAAAATCGGTTTGAGCAAGGCGTGGTTGGGTGTTTTTTGTTATTTTGATGTCAAGCGTTTCTGTAGTCATGGCCTGATGTTTTTAAGTAAAAGTGGCAAGTTATGATTTTTTAAAACAAAAGGCCACAGGTAGTTAAAATATAGCTATTGCTTGTCACTATACTTTCTAAAAATGGGCTTTCTTGTCGTAGTTGTAATTAAATCTACTTGTTTTGTAGATTTAATCTCCGCTTTGTCAAATAGTTGTTAAGAAGTTGTAAGTTAGCAGTTAACTTTTAGATTTGTGACAGGCACTTGCCTAATCCATAATTGATTAAAATGAAAAAAGTACTTATCACCGCCTTGGCTGTACTGCCTTTTGCAGCTATGGCGCAAGCACCAACTTTTACCGTAAAAGGTAAGCTTGGAAATATTAAAGCGCCTGCAAAGGCTTATTTGCAATACCGTAAAGAAGGTGCAACAATTACCGATTCTGTAACCATTAACAATGGTGCATTCGAGTTTAAGGGTACAGCGGGCGCGTCGCCTATCCAAGCCTTTTTGCGTTTGAATAAAAAGGGTAGCGGTTTAACTCAAAGCCGTGACGGGCAACAGATTTACCTGGAGCCGGGCGTAATTGAGGTTAAAAATACGGCCGACTCGTTAAGAACGGCTACCGTGAGTGGTACGCCTACCAACATCGAAAGTCAGGCTTATAAAACAGTGATGAAGCCCGTAAATGAGATGTATGAAGCCATGAGCGCTAAAATGAAAGCTGCCACGCCTGCCCAGCGCGAATCGGCCGAATATAAGCAGGAAATGGACGCCATAGAAAAGAAGGCCGACGACCTGAGCGACGTTATTAGTAAAAAGTTTGTTAAGGCTTATCCAAAATCTGCAATCAGTTTAGAGCTTTTGCGTTCATTAGCTTACAGCGCCGATTATGCTGAAATTGCACCTTTATACGCTTCGCTGTCGCCAGCATTAAAAGAGAGCGAAAGCGGTAAGAAATTTGGCGTACAACTGGCCAAGATGAAAAATGTTGCCATTGGTGCTACTGCGCCCGATTTTGCCATGGCCGATGCCGACGGGAAAATGATAAAACTGTCCTCGTTTAGAGGTAAATACCTGTTAGTTGATTTATGGGCCTCATGGTGCGGTCCGTGCCGCCGGGATAACCCTAACGTAGTGCGTGCTTATAACAAATACAAAGACCAAAATTTTACCATATTAGGTGTGTCGCTCGACCGCCCGGATGCTAAAGAGAAATGGCTGGATGCTATCCGTAAAGATGGCCTAACCTGGACCCATGTATCTGACCTAAAATTCTGGGATAACGAAGTAGCACAACTGTACGGCGTGCAGGCTATCCCACAGAATTTCCTGTTAGACCCTAACGGAAAAGTAATTGCTAAAAATCTGCATGGTGATGCCTTGGATGCCAAACTGGCCGAGGTATTGAGCAAAGGCGAAAAAGTAAAAGCTGAATAGTTAAAATATTAAATTTTATAATGAAGGTATTGCTTAAATGGCAGTACCTTTTTTGTTTTTGCTTAATTTGATCACTATGTTCAAAATCCTTTTTATTGCTTTTACCTTATCGCTTTTCTGCACGTTATGTTTTGCAAGAGGTGCTTCGAAGATTATCAGCACTGGGATTAGTCCAACAGACTCGACGGTTGTAGCTTATATCAAAGCACATCCCAATAATGTTAAAAGCTTGCGGATGCTTAAAGGCTTATCTATAACCTGCGACTATCCGGTAATCGAACCCTTATACCGGGGTTTAAATACCCGCATAAAAAATCTGCCTGCTGGCATAAAGTTTCGTCGGCAAATGGAAAATATGAAAAACATCAGGATAGGGGCAGACATGCCTGATTTTTCTGCAAACGATACCAGCGGACATCCCATCACCTTAAAGCAGTTTTGTGGCAAGTATGTGCTTTTAGATTTTTGGGCAGCGTGGTGTACGCCTTGCCGCAAGCTCAACCCAGAGTTGGTACATGTTTATCATCAATTTAAAGACAAGTCTTTTATCATACTGGGGGTATCGCTGGATAAGGAACGACGGTTTTGGGTAGCTGCCATCAAAAAGGATAAGCTACCCTGGCTGCAAGTGTCAGATTTAAGGCAATGGAACAGCGCCATCGCGCAACTGTACGGCGTGCAGGCTATCCCACAAAACTTTCTGATTAGCCCTGATGGTAAGCTGGTCGTTAAAAATTTAAGAGGGAAAGTGCTGGAGGATAAATTATCAGTGTTGCTCAATGAGCAGTAAAAGTTGCCGGTAAAGTCTAATAAAAAACGCTGCCCATGTGTTATGGAGCAGCGTTTAAATATCAATCTTTTAAGCTCGCGCTTAATTGCCTAACTGTTTAAGCGCCATGTAAGCCATCAGGCCAGTGCTTACGGCTAAGGCGCTCTCTTCTACATCAAAGGTAGGTGTGTGTACGGCTGAGGTAATGCCACGGCTCTCGTTACGGGTACCTAAGCGGTAAAAGCAGCTATCAGCCACCTGCGAATAATAGGCAAAGTCTTCGGCTGCCATCCAGATGTCTAAATCCAAAACGTTTTCTTTACCTAAATAATCTTCGGCATGGGCACGTACGGATGCGGTTAGTTTTTCCTCATTAATCAGGAAGGGGTAACCTTTCATGATATTGAATTCGCAGCTGCCGCCCATGCTTTCGGCAATACCTTCGGCCATCTTTTTCATACGGCGGTGTGCTTCCTGGCGCCATTGCTCGTCCATGGTTCGGAAAGTACCCTCGAGGTAAACCTCGTTAGGGATAATATTGGTCGCACCATTGGCAATCACTTTGCCAAACGATAGCACCGATGGGCTTTTAGGGTCGGCAAAACGGCTCACTACCTGCTGTAAAGCGGTTAGGATGTGTGCCGTAATAATCACCGGGTCGATGTTTTGCTGCGGTTGGGCACCATGGCCGCCTTTGCCCTTAACAGTTACATAAATTTCATCGGTGCTGGCCATATACTTACCTGCCCTGAAACCTACTTTGCCGGCATCAATCAACGGCATAACGTGCTGACCGATTACTGCCTGCGGCTTAGGATTTTCGAGCACACCCTCCTGAATCATCAAATTAGCACCGCCAGGCAATTTTTCTTCTGCCGGTTGGAATATAAATTTTACCGTGCCACCAAACTGGTCTTTCATGCTGCTCAAAATAGTAGCTGTTCCCAGTAAGGATGACGTATGTACATCATGTCCGCAGGCATGCATTACGCCTGTATTTGTTGACTTATACGGAACATCATTAGCCTCTATAATCGGCAGTGCATCCATGTCAGCCCTCAAGGCAACCACTTGGTTTGATGGCTTGCTGCCCGAAAGTAAACCTACAATGCCGTTATCAGCCATACGTACGTAAGGGATACCCAACGCATCTAACTTGGAGGCTACATAAGCAGAGGTAGCTATTTCATGAAAAGACAATTCGGGGTTAGCATGCAGGTGCCTGCGGTTATTGACTACATCACCGAATATTTTTTGAGATAATTCCTGTATTTGTTCTTTCATCATGGTGCAGTTGTATTTGTATCAAGTTTAGGCGGGTTTATCCTTTCAGAAATAATAAACAGCGGACTGAACATGCCTTTCAATTCTTCAACCAGTTTGGTAGCCTCCAGCCGGGTGCGAAAATCGCCGCCTTTTACTTTAAAATTGGGTTCTTTGTAATTGATATAAGTACGTAACTCGGGGTGCATTCGCTGAAACCTGTTTTGCGCGTTAAAAGCATCCTTACGGTTGGCGCCATTAAAAAATTGTACCCGGTACCCATAAGCCGAAATGCTGCTACCCGGAGCTTTACCACCGTTTTTGCCAATAGCCGAACGGCGTGCAATCAGCGTATCAATACGCGAATCTTTAATGATTTCGAGCTTACCACGGGTTTGCGCCTGCGTGCTGCCAGCAGTGACCAGCAAAAACAGCAAGCCCACCCATATGCCGGTTAAGCATTTTAAAAACAGATTGGGTATTAATGGGCTATAATATTTCATTCATGTATTATAACACTATAGCCCCGTCTCAAAATTTCCGGGCAGGAAACTTCGAGACGGGGCCTTAGTTTTTATGCAGACTTGTTGGCGGCTAATTAAGCGCCATGACAGTTTTTAAACTTTTTGCCGCTACCGCAAGGACATGGGTCGTTACGACCAATTCTTTGCTCGGCGCGTACAGGTTGTTGCTTTTGTATTTCCTGTAATTCCTCATCAGGCACACCATTGCTCTCGTGTACCAGTTCGGGTTTGCTCATCCGCATCTGGCGCATATCGGTACGCGGGATGGGCTGTGCCTCATGAACTTCTTCAGGGGCTTGCTGCATCGGGATGCCACCTCTAAACAGGAAGCTCACCAACTCTTTATTTACGTTGGCCAGCATCTGGCGGAACAGTTCAAAAGCTTCGAACTTGTAAACCAGTAATGGGTCTTTTTGCTCGTAAACGGCGTTTTGTACCGATTGCTTTAACTCGTCCATTTCACGCAGGTGCTCTTTCCAGGCATCGTCAATCAGGTAAAGCGTTACGTTTTTCTCAAACGACTTAAATACTTCTAAGCCATGATTTTCAACTGCCTTTTTAAGCGGAACAGCTACCTGTATACCGTGGATGCCATCCGTGAACGGAACCACAATGTTTTCAATATAATCGCCGCGGGTTTCATAAACATCTTGCAATACCGGGAAGGCCTGCTCGGCAATAGCTTCAGTTTTACGTTTGTAAAACTCGGTTACCGCCTGGTAGGTGCCTTCTACTAAGTTAGCAACATTGGCTTTAGCAAAATCTTCTTGCGATATTTCTGGGTCTACTGAGAACAGACGAATCATTTCCAGCTGGAAGCCTTCAAAGTTGTTAGACTCCTTGTACTCGTTTACTACATCCTCAACCACATCGTAAATGGTGTTGTTGATATCAACATCCAGGCGGTCGCCAAATAAGGCATTTTTACGTTTAGCGTAAACGACGGTACGCTGTGAGTTCATCACGTCGTCATATTCCAGCAAACGCTTACGGATACCAAAGTTGTTTTCTTCAACTTTTTTCTGGGCACGCTCGATGGATTTGGTAATCATCGAGTGCTGAATTACTTCGCCCTCTTCGATACCCATACGCACCATCAGGTTAGAGATACGCTCTGAACCGAACAAACGCATCAGGTTGTCCTCTAACGACACAAAGAACTGGGACGAACCCGGGTCGCCCTGACGGCCTGCACGACCACGCAACTGGCGGTCAACGCGGCGAGACTCATGGCGCTCGGTACCTACAATGGCTAAACCTCCGGCTTCTTTAACGCCTGGACCCAGCTTAATATCCGTACCACGACCAGCCATGTTGGTAGCAATGGTTACGGTACCTGCCTTACCAGCTTCGGCCACAATATCGGCCTCTTTCTGGTGCATTTTGGCATTTAGTACGTTATGTTTAATACCGCGCAGCTTAAGCATACGGCTTAATAACTCCGAAATCTCTACCGAAGTAGTACCTACCAGTACCGGACGGCCTTCTTTTGTTAATTTCTCAATCTCTTCGGCAACGGCGTTATATTTTTCACGTACGGTGCGATATACCAAATCTTGGCGGTCGTCGCGTTTGGCAACTACGTTGGTCGGGATTTCAACTACGTCCAGTTTATAAATTTCCCAAAGCTCGCCTGCCTCAGTTACGGCAGTACCGGTCATACCACAAAGTTTGTGGTACATCCTGAAGTAGTTTTGCAGGGTAATGGTAGCAAAGGTTTGCGTTGCATCCTCAACTTTTACGTTCTCTTTAGCCTCAATAGCCTGGTGCAAGCCATCCGAGTAACGGCGGCCATCCAATACACGGCCGGTTTGCTCGTCTACAATTTTAACCTTGCCTTCGTCCAGGATATACTCAGTATCTTTTTCAAATAAAGTATAAGCTTTCAGCAATTGGTTTACCGAGTGGATACGCTCAGATTTGATAGAGAAATCGCGCATCAACTCATCTTTATGAGCCACTTTATCTTCGGCAGACAGGTCTGACTTTTCAATCTTGGCAATTTCAGTACCTACATCCGGCATCACAAAGAAATGCGGGTCTTCGCCTGATGCTGTAATTAGCTCGATACCTTTTTCTGTTAACTCTACCGAGTTGTTTTTCTCGTCGATAACAAAGAATAACTCTGCATCAACCTTAGGCATTTCTTTGCCCTGGTCTTGCAGGTAGTAGTTTTCTGTTTTTTGTAAAACGGTACGGTTGGCACCTTCGCTCAAATACTTAATTAAAGCTTTGCTTTTTGGCAAACCGCGGTGTGCACGCAGCAAAGCCAAACCACCTTCGTCAGCACTGGTTTTACCTTCGTTAATTTGTTTTTTAGCCTCGTTTAAAGCCGTGTTGATATACGCTTTCTGGGCATTTACCAAACGCTCAATGCGTGGTTTTAACATGTAGAACTCGTGCTGGTCGCCGCGAGGCACCGGACCTGAAATAATTAGCGGCGTACGGGCATCGTCAACCAAAACCGAGTCAACCTCATCCACCATGGCAAAATGCAGTTTACGCTGCACCAGCTCTTCAGGGGTGCGTGTCATATTGTCACGCAGGTAGTCAAAACCAAATTCGTTGTTGGTACCAAAAGTAATATCAGCCAAATAAGCTTCGCGGCGCGACTCTGAGTTAGGCTCGTGCTTGTCAATACAATCAACTGATAAACCATGGAATTCATACAGCGGGCCCATCCACTCTGAGTCACGGCGTGCCAGATAATCGTTCACGGTTACAATGTGTACACCCTGACCGGCCAATGCATTTAAGTATGCGGGTAAGGTAGCTACCAAGGTTTTACCCTCACCAGTGGCCATCTCGGCAATTTTACCGGTATGCAATACAATACCACCAATCAGCTGCACATCATAATGTACCATGTTCCAGGTAACCTGATTGCCAGCCGCAATCCAGGTGTTGCTGTGTAATGCTTTGTCGCCTTTAATTACTACGTTGTTTTTGCGCGCAGCTAACTGGCGGTCAAAATCGGTAGCGGTAACTTCGAGAGCAGGATTGGCCGCCAAACGGCGGGCTGTTTCTTTTACCACCGCAAAAGCTGATGGCAATATATCGAGCAGAATAACTTCGAGTTCTTTGTTACGGTCTTTTTCCAGTTTATCAACACGGGTGTATAATTCAACCTTTTGGTTAACATCCATGTCTGGAGCCGAGTCGATATCACTTTTAATAGCCTGAATCTGCTCATCAATGGCAGCAAGACCTTGTGCTATTTTAGCTTTAAAATCTAAAGTTTTAGCCCGCAATTCATCATTGCTGAGGTTTTCGAGCTTGGCAAATTCACCTTTTATTTTTTCAACCAGAGGTTGGATGCTTTTTACATCGCGTTCTGATTTACTTCCAAAAAGCTTACTGATAAATCCTAACATGTTAAATTTAATATAATCCGTCTATCCCAACAATTGCGCCAACAGGCTTTAAAAGCCATTATGGCAGGTAAAGGTAGAGATTTTTGGGCATAGAGCCAAGAACCAAGAGCTAAGAACCAAGACTTTGTCATAATAAGCCGGTGCATATTTATGTCCTGGTTCTTGATTCTTGGCTCTTGGTTCTTTCTCCAAAACCCTATCTTTACCGCCATGAAAATCCTGTTGATTGGCTCAGGAGGGCGCGAAAGCGCTTTTGCCTGGAAACTAAGCCAGAGCCCCCAATGCGAAAAGCTTTTTATTGCACCCGGTAATGCGGGTACCGGCTTGTACGGAACCAATGTAAACCTGAAAGTGACCGATTTTGAAGGTATCAAAGCCTTTGTGATTGAAAACCAGGTTAACCTGGTGCTGGTAGGCCCCGAAGAACCGTTGGTAAAAGGTATTCATGATTTCTTTTTAAATGATGAGCAATTAAAGGGTGTACCGGTAATTGGCCCGCAGCAAGAGGCGGCTCAGTTAGAAGGCAGCAAGGATTTTTCGAAGCAGTTTATGCAGCGGCATAACATCCCTACGGCTGCATCGCGCACGTTTACCCGAGATACTTTGCAGGATGGGTTAGACTACCTGGCCACCCAGGGTTTGCCGGTAGTGCTTAAGGCTGACGGATTGGCTGCCGGGAAGGGCGTATTAATTTGCCTGAGCCTGCAGGAAGCCCAGCAAGAACTGGTAGAAATGCTGACCGAAGCCAAGTTTGGCGAAGCCAGCTCTAAAGTAGTGGTTGAGCAGTTTTTGCAAGGCATCGAACTTTCGGTGTTTGTATTAACTGATGGCAACAGCTATAAAATTTTACCCGAAGCTAAAGACTATAAACGGATAGGCGAGGGCGACACTGGTTTAAATACCGGTGGTATGGGCTCAGTATCGCCGGTGCCATTTGCTGATGAAGCCTTTATGCAAAAGGTAGAACACCAGGTGGTGATTCCTACCGTTGAGGGTTTAAAGCAGGAAGGCATCCCTTATAAAGGATTTATCTTTATTGGCTTGATGAATTGCGACGGCGAACCTTACGTAATCGAGTATAACTGCCGCATGGGCGACCCTGAAACTGAAAGCGTACTGCCCCGTATCGAATCTGACTTACTGGATTTGCTGATGGGGGTTGCCGAAGGTAACCTGATTGAAAAACAATTTACCATATCGCCCAAAGTAGCAGCTACCGTAGTTTGCGTAGCCGGCGGTTACCCAGGCGAGTATTTAAAAGATAAAGTGATTAGCGGGTTGGATAATGTACGCGGTTCCATCGCTTTTCATGCCGGTACAAGCCTGAAAGGTGATGATGTGATTACGACAGGCGGACGCGTTTTAGCCGTTACCTCATTACAGGACGATATGTTTACCGCCCTGCAACAAGCAACCTTAGATGCCAGCCGTATTTATTACGATGGTAAGTATTTCAGGAAAGATATCGGGTTTGATTTGATATAACCCCACCCAACCCTCCCCAAGGGGGAGGGCTTTTAAAAATAACAGTATACAAAAAATGTCATCCCGAGCAATAGTGAGGGATCTTGATACTCCAACCTCATCAGTTGAAACAAGATCTTTCGTAATTGCTAAAGATGACATTTTCTTTTTAAGCTTTTAGTTAAAAAGCCCTCCCCCTCGGGGAGGGTTGGGAGGGGTGTTACTTTACCGTCTGCAGCATTTCTTTTACGGCCGCTTCCAGTTGCTCGTCTTCACCTTTTAATACTTTATTATAGGTGTTCAGTACTTTGATGTCTGGCTCTACCTGGTAGTTTTCGGTAGGATGGGTGTCGCCGATGCCCCAGGTTGATACCATAGGGATACCGAATACCAGGGTGCCGTCTATCTGGCGTTCCCACCACACGGCGGTACCGGTACCGGCTACCGGCATGCCTACCAGTTTACCTAACTTTAAAGTTTTGTAAGCCCACGGGAAAATGAAAGCATCCGAGTAATTACCTTCGCTCATCAATACGCAGCTTGGTTTGTTCCACTTATTTAAAGATTCTCCGCCTTCAGTCGGGTGACCTTGAGGGCGCAGGTCCAGGTATTTTTTGCCGCCTAAAAAAGTAACCAAATCATCATGTAACCAGCCGCCACCGTTAAAACGGGTATCAACAATTAAAGCTTTCTTGCCATAGTTACGGCCCAATACTTTGTCAAAAGTAACGCGGTAGCTTGGGTCGTTCATGCCTTGCACATGTACATAGCCTACCTGGCCGTTCGACAGGCTGTCGGTTAAATGTTCCATTACGCGTACCCAACGGTTGTATAACAATACACTGCGCTCAAATCCGGGTTTTACAGGTTTAATATTTTCTTCGTATTTAGTCCCGCTTTTAGGGTCATGAAAAGTTATCAGCGTATACTTATCCGCTTTATGGTTAAGCAATTTAGCCCAGTCGGCATCATCGGTAATGGCTTCGCCATCAATCTGGTCAATCACATAACCTTTTCTCATCTTGGTGCGGGCCACATCAAACGGGCCGCCAGTGATGATGTCTTCAACCACCAGGCCGTTGCCGCCTTTGGTTTGGTCGTACAATAATCCTAAAGCAGCAGTTTCGTCGGCATTAGGAAACTGAGGCGAATAGCGGCCACCGGTATGCGAACCATTTAGCTCACCCAAAAACTCGCTCAGCAATACCTGGAAATCATAATTGTTATTGATGTGCGGCAAAAACTTAGCGTAGGTATTATGGTAATAATTCCAATCCACACCCTGCAGGTTAGGGTCGAAGAATTTTTTACTCACCTGTTTCCAGGCGTGGTCAAACACGTAAGTACGCTCGGCAGTGGCATCTAAATCCATGGTGCTGCTAATTTTTACCGGTGTTATTTTGCCGTCATCAACATTCACCTTCATCACATTACCGCCAGCCAGCACGAAAAGACTTTTGCCATCAGGTGTTAATTCTAAAGAGCCGCCTGGTGCATTCAGGGCTGCCAATACTTTAGTCTCTTTGGTGCGAGGCATGCTTTGCCACAAATCGTAGCCTTTATCATATTTGGCCAGGTAAAAGAGCTTTTCTCCATCTTTAGACATCTCCTGGTCGGCAATGTCAGTTGATCCCATCGTTAAGCGTACTGTACGGTCGGTCAGGTTTTTAAAGTTGGGCATAAACTCGTAAGGAGCTATCCCTGCAGGCGTTTTGGCATTAGCCGGGGTGCTTTTGGTTTTTGGTGTGGCTGTCCTGTTCAGCGAGTCGCGTTTTTCTTCCTGCTTGCGAATGTCCAGGTCTTCTTTGCTCAAACGGAAACGGTCCCAGGCAGTCTGGTCAAAAAACATGGCGTAAATGTCAGTTTGCGAACCGCGCGATAAGTTTTTCATACCTAACTTATCCGACTGCCAATACATCATTTTGCCGTTCAACCCCCATTTAGGCTGACCATCATCAAAACCGCTTTCGGTTAAATTGATACGCTGACCGGTGCCATCGGCTTTCACTAAAGCAATTTCGCTGCGGCCATAACCGCCTTCTTCAGACTGTAAAAGTAGGTAACGGCTATCTGGCGACCATGAGAAATACTGGTCGCCATCGGCATACGAAAAATTGATACCGGTAGGTAATACGGTAGTTGTTTTTTTAGTAGCCAGGTCAAAAACCTTAACTACGTTGCGCTCTTCGAGGTAAGCTATTTTTTTACCATCCGGCGAGTATACACCCTGAAACTCTTCTTTGTCGGTATTAATTACCGGCTCGGTAGTAAGCGTAGTAGCGGCAAAAAAGTACGGTTCCATACGGCTGGTCAGGGTGGTTTTATATATATCCCACGACTTTGCATTTTCAACCGAATACAGCAGTGAGCGGCCATCCGGGCTAAACTGTACCATACGCTCCTGGTAAGGCGTATTGGTGATGCGTTTGGTAATGTTACCATCGGCCGAGGTAACAAAAATTTCGCCACGGTAAACCAAGGCTACTTCTTTGCCGTTAGGCGATACGGCAATTTCGGTAGCATCGCCTCTAACCGGCATGTTTTGTACCTGGTCGCCGTTAAAATCGGCACTCAGGGCAATGTTTATTTTAGTCGGCTGCTGTCCGTCTTTCATGGTATACAACTCGCCGCATTGGGTAAAAGCCAAAGTGCCATCGTCAGATCGGGACAGGTTACGCACCGGGTCTTTGGTAAAGGTGGTAAGCTGTGTTGGGTTGCTTACGTCGGTCAAAGAGGCACGGAATAGGTTTTGGTTGCCTTTGCGCTCGCTTAGGTAGTAAAAGCTATCGCCGTTACCCCAAACCGGTTCGCGGTCTTCGCCCACATAATCTGATACTTTGGTATAGGCTTTTTTAGGTATATCGTACACCCAGATATCGCGGGTAATGGCCGAGGTATGATGCTTGCGCCATGGGTCTTCGTAGCCTTTACGGTCCTGAAAGATAAATTTGTCGCCGTTTTTGTTAAAATGTACGTACTCGGTACCGGCCGAATTGTACATCACACTGCGTCCGCCTTTTACAGGCACTACATACATTTTTTGAAAATAGGCATTACCCGGAAAGCGTACCGACGAGTAAATATCATGGCGGTCGCTGCCGAAGTAAACCTTTTGGTTATCCGCAGAAAAATCGAGCGGAAAATCTTTGTCTGACGCAAACGTAAGGCGGGTGGCTTGGCCACCGTCTGCCGGCATTACATACACGTCAAAGTTGCCATAACGGTCGGAAGCAAAAGCAATCGTTTTGCTGTCATGACTCCAAACCGGGTAGCCATTGTAAGCGCTGTTAATGGTGAGCGGAGTAGCAGTACCGCCACCGGCTGGTACTTTAAATAAATTGCCTTTATATTCAAAAGCTATCCATTTCCCATCGGGCGACAGCGCGGGTTGCTGCATCCAAAGCAGGTGTTGCTGGGCAAAGCCTGTATTTTGAATGAAGATAAGCGCAGTTAAAAAGAGTAATAGTTTTTTCATACCACAATTAAATTAATTAATTATGGCATTAAAGTTAAACAAAAGCTTAGCGATTGTGTATTGAGGAAGCTGATTTTACAGTACAGACTTGTAAAAATTTTGAGGGGGATTTTGATACCAGGCGTTAACAAGATGTGATTGCAGCTTGCCTAGTTGATTAGCTATTTAATTATTACCCCGTCTTTCATCACCATGTTTACTTGTTTTACCGCTTTAATATCTTCCGCAGGATTGCCTTCAACAGCTACCAAATCGGCTAGGTAACCGGCTTTGATTTGCCCCAACTGAGGTAACTTGAAAACTTCGGCATTAATAGAGGTGGCCGAGCGCAGGGCATCAACGGGTTTCATGCCATATTCTACCATCAATAACAATTCGCGTGCATTATCACCGTGCGGGAAAACGCCTACATCTCCGCCAAAACAAATAGTAACCCCGGCTTTAAGCGCTTGGGTAAACGAGATATGTTTTCGCTTGATGCGCTCAGGCTCCGGGTCGGTACCTTTTTTCCAGCCGCGGTAGGTGCCGGTGGCTTCGCCTGCGGCCAGGGTAGGGCAAAGGGTTACGTTGTGCTCTTTCATCAGCTTAAATATTTCGGGCGTACCTTCGTCGCCATGCTCAATGGTGGTTACGCCCGCCAGTGTGGCACGCCGCATACCCTCGGCCGTGCCGGAGTGTACGGCTACCGTGCGCCCGCTGCTGCCGGCTACCTGTACAGCCAGCTTTAATTCGTCGAGGGTAAAGGTGGGAGCGGCCTGGTTATTTAAGCCCCATCGGTAATCAGCATATAGTTTAATCACATCAGCACCGTGGCCAATCTGCGACCGTATGGCGCGAGTCAGGCCGTCGGTCCCATCAGCTTCTTCGGCTCCTTGCGGTAAAACCGTTTCGGCCACGCTACTTTTAGGGCCGTAACTGCCGGTAGCCACAATGGCGCGGGTGGCAGTTAATAAGCGCGGGCCAATAATTACCCCTTTATCAATGGCTGCTTTTAAGCCTACATCGTCATAACCGGCACCCTCGGTGCCCAACTCGCGTGTGGTGGTAAAACCGTGCAGCAAAGTTTCGCGGGCGTGGTTTACTGCTCGGGCGGTGCGTTCGGCGCGGCTTTCGGTCAGTACCTGGTCGTTCCAGCTGGTTTCGTTATAAGGATGCAGAAACAGATGGGAATGTCCCTCAATCATACCCGGCATCAGGGTCATACCAGTTAATACTTTCACTTCGGTTTGCGCCGGAAAATTAATCAGAGCAGATGGGCCCACCGCCTCGATTTGATTGCCATGAACCAGTACCCACCACCCGGTATGCATGTCGCGGCCATCAAATACCCGGTCGGGTTTAAGTAAAGTGTAAGCCTGTTTATTAGGTTGTGCCTGCAAGACACTGTTGACACTTAGTAGTAATAAGCAAATCTGAGCGATTTTTTTCATCGTGTTTAAAGATAAAAAAGTGACTGGATGGGATTTTATAAATATTTTTAAAAAAAATTAAAAAAGCCGTGCAACCTTTTCGCAATATCCTTCATCTATCTTTCAAATGCTGTTTATAAAACACAAATATTCAACCGAAGACCTGATTGCAAGGTGTAAAACAGCCGACCGCAAGGCGCAGGAACTGTTGTATAAACAGTTTGCTGCAAAAATGATGGCGGTTTGCTTACGATACGCCACCGACAAAATGGAGGCAGAAGATATGTTGCAAAACGGCTTTATCCGGGTGTTTCAGAAAATAAATGATTACCGCGGTGATGGCAGTTTTGAGGGATGGGTAAGGCGCATTATGGTACACACCTCGATAGAGTACTACCGTAAGCATCATAAAATGGTGCAGCTGGATATTGAAGAAAGTGGTTTTGAGCAGCCGGTAAATGCGCTGGCCGCATCAAGCCTGGAGGCTAAAGATTTGATGAGCCTGATTAACCAATTGCCGGCAGGTTACCGAATGGTTTTTAACCTGT
>CAXYKR010000178.1:0-26677 GCA_964277815.1 uncultured Mucilaginibacter sp.
GTTGAGCCCATTATTCCAGATGATTCCTGTAATAAACAGCATGATAAAAATACCCGTAATAGCTTGCTTAAGGCTCCAGTAACGGCCTATTTTATTACGCAGGTTATTGATAAACATTAGCGAAGCCGCAAATAAAATGATATAGTAAACCGGGTATAAAATAATAAAGGTAACCAATGGCGAGCCGGCCACATGGGCCAGATACCAAAGTTTAAGTATATCTACTAGTAACATGAGGCCGCCAAATAACAAGCCGCGTATAGCGCCCTGGTATCGTACGGCCTTATCTAAATTTTCCATCAAGGGTAATTACTCTCAGTTTTGATTAAAAGCGAGCAGTACATTATAAATAGCCATATCAAATGCTTTATCAGGTGCCTGCTCAGCTACCTCCTGCTTGTCGCTTTCGTTTGGCTCTGTGTTTTGGAAGAAGGTCATGATTGGATAAAACAGCTCTTTCAACTCGGCATCGTCTGATAAGCGCTGAGCAACTTTGTTCACTTCTTCCGGCGAGCTTTCTACCAAAATCTGGTTGGCAATAATCGGCTCATAAATTTGGTGCTCATCCTGAAACTCATCATCATCTACTAATAAAAACTCGGTCAGGTAATCATCCAGTGATGGCTCCAGGTCTTCGTCGCTGCATTCGTTCAAGTACAATAACAGGTTAAGGAGTTCGGTGCCGCGGTCAAGCGTTTCTTCCTCAATTTCAGCCCATTCAGGCGAGTCCAGATAGTCTTCTTCCAGGCGGTCAATATCCGCACTAAAAAAGTTTACCATCAATAAATCAAAAAACACCTCGCGCAAATCCTCTACCTCGGGATGCTCATCAAATACCTCATCCAAGGCATCAGCTTTGTCTAAAAAGTCTTCTTCGGCACCAAAAACAGTTTTAAGTTTATCTGCAATAACCGGGGCATTTACCGGTTCGTAAACAGTGTACGTATTCAGTGCAGCGTCAATAGCAGCCTTTATTGTAGGATTAATCATGATTTCGATTTTAGTTTTTTTGTAATTGTCCGTTGTTAAAAGTTAACAGCACTTTACCTTTTAAGTTCTGATTAAAAAACGGAGAATTGGCAGATTTTGACTTATTGGTCTGTTTATCAAAAGTCCACTCGGCCTCACTATTGAACAGCACAAAGTTGGCTGCATGGCCCTCATTTAAAGTAGGTTGCTCAACGTTTAATATCTTCCGCGGGTTAACTGCTAATTTTTCAACAATCAATTCAGGCGATAAACCTGCCTTAATGGCTAGCGGTAATGCGGTTTGCAATCCAATAATACCAAACGCAGCTATTTCAAACTCCACATCTTTAAACTCTACTTCCTGCGGCGTATGTTGTGATACAATAGCGTCTATAGTTCCATCATTAAGCCCACGCAGCAACGCGTCAACATCGGTTTGCGTACGCAACGGAGGTTTAACCTTATACTGACTGTCGAAACCTAATAAAGCCTCATCAGTAAGTACTAAATGATGGGCGGCCACATCGCAAGTAACTTTTAAACCTTTTGCCTTAGCGTCCCGGATTAACTCTACAGAACGGGCGGTTGATATTGTACTGAAGTGTATGGGAGCCTCGGTGTACTCTGCCAGGTACAAATCGCGGGCAATCATCAGCTCTTCGGCTAACGACGGAATACCCTTCATGCCTAGCAAAGTACTCACTGCACCTTCGTGCACTTTGGCCTTACCGGCAATCGCTACATCCTCAGGGTACGAAAAAACCAGTGCATTAAAGCCTTTGGCATATAGTAAAGCCCGTTCCATCAGGCCGGCATCTTTTACCGGTTTGTCGCCATCGGTAAAGGCTTTAGCTCCGCTCAGGTACATATCATACATCTCAGACATGTCTTTACCCTCACGCTGACAAGAAATAGCGCCTAACGGATAAACCTGTACCAGGTTGCCTTTGGCCCTGTTAATCAGATATTCTACTTCTGTTTTTGAATGTATGGGTGGCTGCGTGTCGGGCATCAGCGCTATGCCGGTAAATCCACCAGCGGCGGCGGCCAGCAAACCGGTTTTTAAGTCTTCTTTGGTTTCCAGGCCAGGCTCGCCAATATTGCAGTTTAAATCAAAAAAACCCGGCGATAAATAACTGCCCTGGGCATCTACCACTTCGGCATCATCTGCGCTTAAACTTTCAGCTACAGCGCTGACCTTTCCGTTTTCAATCAACACGTCGGCTTTGATTTGATGAAAATTTGAGCCGGGATACAGAATGTGAGCAGATTTGATGAGCAACTTCATATGGTGGGGCTTTATGCTTTACCTTGTTATTTGAATGTGGCCGTTACTGATAGCGGCTGTTTCTCTACTTTGTAAAAGCGGATTAACAGTATCTCGGCAGCCACAAAAATCAGGGCCAAAATTATACAAACTTTCCATAATTGCAGGCCAAAATTTGTTTCGCTGATGGCACCCTGTAACGAACCCTTGCCGGGCTGTACCACCATCCCGTTTTTAGGAACCAGATTTTTAAGTTCGCCGGGTTCAAAATAAGTCAAATCAGACTCGAAGCGGTTGTTGTTAAAAGCTACTACAGCAGCCAAACTGTCCTGCTTTTTCAACAAGTAGTTTCCGGGCTGTTGTATCTGGTCGGCAACGTATAAAAACGTACTTCCCTCTTGCTGCCGGGCACCGGGTATAAAGGCTTGGTTACCCTTACTTAACTTTAGTACCTGCTTTTCACTTAACTGAAACGGAATAGTTTCTACCACTTCGTTTTTACCAATAGTATAATACAAAGGCTGGTCGTGCCCGCTTAAAAGCGCTATCCTGAACAGTATTGGAATTAACAAAGCATGCCGGGGCAAGTTGCTGTAACTCTCCTGCAACGGCACCGCCGACAAATAAATCTTACCGCTGCCGCTGCGATAGCCCGACCAGAACGGCTGCCGTCCGGGCAAATCCATCAATGCTCCGCTTTGCACGCGCCCGCCGCTGCTTAACTGATAATACTTTTGGACGAGTGGTAAATCGGGATTGCGCGGAATATCTTCAAAAACTCCTTTAAATAATGGGCTGCTGGTATTTAAACTACTTACCCTGGTGGCTTCGGTAACCAGCTTTTCGGGCCAAGCGGCTCCAGCCGGTTGCAACAGCCCGCGGTAACTGTTCAAGTCTGCGCCATCGGCCGGGAATACCACTAAACTTCCGCCCTTGGCCACATAAGTTTTAAGTTGCTGAGCCAGTCCGGCAGGTATGCTTTTTACATCAGCCAGCATCACTACCGGGTAACCACTTAAGCCAGCGTAATCAACACTGCCGTAGTTTACGTCAACCGGTTTAAAAAAGGCATCTGTTGCCATGGCGGCTTGCAGATAAGGGTTCGCCTGCCCACCGTTAATCAGCAATACCGGCATCCGCTCTTTTACATTGAAGGCGAAGTAAAAGTCGTTATCAAACACAATTGGGTTATCCTGTAGTTGGATAAGACCTTGTTGCCAGCCGGACTGTAAACCCGAAAAAGCCAGGGTATCCTGCTGCGTAGATTTTGCTTTGAGGCTAAAACTGCCCAAAGCTTTCTGAGCACCGTTAATAAACAATTTTAAAGGGATACCCTGCGCATCTTTATCGGCGTAATTATGCAGTTTTACCACCATTTTTTCAGCCTCTCCGGGGCGATGCACTGCACTTAACAACCATACCGAATCAACAGCAATGTTGGGCAAGGTGTTAGCCTTAAGCTGCACCAGATTAATATTTACACCAGGATTGGGTTTAATTTGTTCCTGACCAGTAGCGCTTTTTTGAAAATCAGAAATGATGTAAACCTGCTCGGCAGCACCGGGCTGGTTTTGCATGATGCTTTGCTGGCGCGAAACAATTTGCGGCAGGCGGCGGCTCTGCCCACTTATTTTAATTTCATCAACGGCGTCATTAAATTCCTGCCGGGGAAGCAGCCGCTGGTGCTTGCCTTCAAAATCCTGGGTGAGTAGTTGGAAGCGGTCGTTGATGCTGTAAGCCGATGCAATTTCCTTAGCCCGGCGTTTGGCCTCGTCCAGCAGGCTCCCCTCAGTATTCAGGGTTTGCATGGAG
Organism: uncultured Mucilaginibacter sp.; assembly: GCA_964277815.1. Taxonomy (GTDB): domain Bacteria; phylum Bacteroidota; class Bacteroidia; order Sphingobacteriales; family Sphingobacteriaceae; genus Mucilaginibacter. The sequence goes on from CAXYKR010000178.1 coordinate 4,049, forward strand.
TAGGAGTTATCCAGGAAAATACTGATGACCTGCCGCTTACCCGGGCTAACCGTATTTTTATTTGGAAAGTATGGCCTCGCAAATGCTAAAACTAAAAATGCCAATGCCAGCAGGCGACTTATCAGAATAAGGCGCTCGCGTAGGTTGCGCCTTGAGGATTGCTGTTCCTTAATTTCTTTAAGAAACTGAACATTACTGAAATAAACTTTTTGATAACGCCTGAAATTGAACAGATGCACCAGCACCGGTATTGTTAGCGATACTAAGGCAAACAGAAAAGCCGGATAAACAAATTGCATGTTGTTACTTTATATCCTGCTTTGTTTGACAGGCGTAGTAACAAATATACCCTGATAGGGCATACTTACAAAGCAACTACCGGTAAAATAGCGGTTACTGCCGGAAAGCTGATGGTAAACGCACTGCCCTCGCCGGGTTTGCTGTTAATTTTGAGCCTGCCGTTTTGCTTTTTCAACAAATCTCTGATGAGCATTAAGCCAAAGCCACTACCCTCCTCGTTTTGCGTTCCTTTGGTGGTATAATAGCTTTCGCTGTTAATTTGCTCCATCATGGCTGGGCTAATGCCAATCCCACTATCCGTAATGGTTAGATGAGTCTCGTTATCGTTAACATTGCCGCTGAATGCAATCACTCCGTTAACCGGTGTAAATTTCACGGCATTGTTAATCAGATTACGCAAAATAATTTTCAGCGTTTCGTTTTCGGTCACCCAGGCCAGCTCGGCAGGTAAATGGTTTTGCACTTCCAGCCCTTTCTCGCTAATCGGCATTACCGTTTCTTCGATAATGTTGTTTACTGTATCGTGCAGGTTAACAGTTTCTTTCTTAACGGGGGCACCGCTTACCTGTCCGCGTATCCAAAACAACAGGTTATCAGTCAGGGTCATTACCCGGCAATACTGCGCTTCTAAATGTTTAAACAAATCTTTGGTTTCGCGCTCAGATACCAACCCGGCATTTACCAAATGCAAAATGCTTTGGGTATTAGCCAATGGCTTGCGCAAGTCATGACTGATGATAGAAAGCAACTTGCTTTTAAGCACATTATCATCTTCGAGTTTCTGGTTCTGGCTCAGCACTTCGCGGTTAAGCTTATCCAGCATCCCGATTTGCCGTTCAATCTGCTGTTTTTGGGCATGCAGTTTCGCATTCTTTTCCCTGGCTTTTTTGTAGTTGTATAGCAAGGTTAATACAACTACAACCAAACACAACAAAGCGCCGATGTAAAAAATAATAAGACTTTTTTGCTGTTCAGCTTTCTTTTCTGCCATGAGTACGCTTTGCTGTACTTTAAGCTGCTGCTCTTCCTGTGAACGCAGAGCATCAATAAAATCATTAGCCTGCTTACGCTCACGTTCATTAATCAGGTTATCTACGTAAATCAGTTCGTCCTGCCATTGTATAATGGCATCTTTATCTACCGATGCCTTGCTGATGCTTAACAGCAACTGCACTGCTGTTTTTACCAAGCCCATAGCCGCGCAGCTATCGGCTTTGTTATAGGCCAGCGTAGCATAAGGTAGCGCTTCTTTATACTTTTTACTCCTGATGTAAACCTTGCTCAGCTCAATATAAGTTAAAGCTTTACCGTAGGTATCGCCCGAAAGGCTGTCAATCACCAAACCTTTATTCAGATAATTAATGGCATCCTCAGGTTTGTGCATTTCTTCGTACAGTAAAGCACGATTATAAAAGCTTCTTTTTTGTCCGTACGGATACTTGATTTTAGTACTCAGATTATAAGCCATGTTATAATAAGCCATGGCCTTATCAAAGTTCTTTTGTTCGGCATACAGCAAACCCAACTTCAATTGAATATTCACCATATCAACCGGCTTGTTCAAATTCGAAAAAGTTTCGAGCGTATGGTTCAATAAATCTTCTGCTTCTTTAAAACTGCCGCCTTTGCGTTTAATGGTGCTGATGTATTGCTCGGCACGGGCCACGTTATACACATCGCGGTTTTGGCGGCTCAACTGCATGGAGCGATAATACAACTCGAGCGCACGTGTGGAGTATCCACGCTGATTTAATACCTCTGCCTGGTTAAGATAAGCCACCGCACGTCCCTTGCTATAATTGTATTGGGTAGCCAGAATCTCGGCCTCGGTAAGTAGGGTAAATGCTTTTCCGGGGTCTAACCTGATAAGTGGCGAAGCCTGCTCGTTAAGCGAATCAACCAAGGCAACAATCCGGGGATGTTTGTCTGCCCTATAGGAAGCATACGATAATGAGTTTAACCCTGTTAACAAACACACCAACAGCAAGAAAAACCACCCGTTTAGGTTGGTATTTTTTACGCTTATAATGTTGTTTTTATTCAAGAGTTAATTAAAGATTAACGCACTTTAATGCTTGTTACTATAAACTTATACGGTATCAAACTTTGTTTGGATGCATTTTTATTCAAATAATCGGTTAAACCTCGCCTCCAAACAGTAACATTCACATTACAGAGTTTAACTGCAACGTAACTGACGCCTTATGGCGGCATCACCTAATTGTAACGATTGCTTGATGAAAGGCTAAACCTGAACAATAATTTTTGCGAACTGTTTACCCCTAACGAAAACAGACTTATGGAATACAGAAAATTAGGAGAAACAGATTTAGCGGTGTCTGCCATTACATTTGGCGCCTGGGCAGCCGGTGGCTGGATGTGGGGAGGAAACGATGATAACGATGCGGTAAACGCCATGCGGGCAGCTTACGATGCCGGTATTACCAGTATTGATACGGCTCCGATTTACGGACAAGGTAAGAGTGAGGAACTGGTTGGCCAGGCTATTAAAGATTTGCCACGCGACAAGGTTCAGATTTTAACCAAATACGGCATGCGCTGGGATATAACCAAAGGCACCTTTGGCTTTAAATCGGAAGATAACGACGGCAAAGACCTGGATATTTACAAATATGCCGGCAAGGAGAGCATCATTACCGAGTGCGAAAACAGTTTAAAACGTTTGGGAACTGACTATATCGACTTATACCAGATTCACTGGCCGGATGAGAGCACGCCCATTGCCGAAACTATGGAGGCTATTTTAAGGCTGAAGGAACAAGGCAAAATTCGTGAGGCCGGTGTAAGCAATTATAGCGTGGCCCAGATGCAGGAAGCCGAAAAAACTATCAAGCTGGCCTCTAACCAGGTACCGTTTAGCATGGTTAACCGGAAAATTGAAAAGGATATTGTGCCTTACTGCCTCGAAAACCATAAAAGCATACTGGCGTACAGCCCGATGGAACGTGGCTTACTCACCGGAAAAATGAAACCCGGACAAAAATTTGGTGAAGGTGACCACCGCGCAGGACTCAAGTTTTTTAAAGATGAGAACATTGCCCGCACTAATGAATTTTTGAATAAAATAAAGCCCCTGGCCGACGCAAAGAATGCCACTTTAGGGCAACTGGTTATCCGCTGGACTATTGAGCAGCCGGGTATTACCGTGGCTCTGGTTGGTGCCCGTAATGCAGATCAGGCTACCCAAAATGCCAAAGCCATCGACGTAAAACTAAGCGCAAATGAAATTGCGATGATAACTGACGAATTGAATAAGCTACAATTAGTAGATTAAACAAAAACACCAGTAACTAATTGACAAGTTATTTAAAACGACTGAGCTTGATTGTTGGGGGGATTATTTAGATGATAGCCTAATTGGTCTGAACGAGATATTTGTACTTTTCAGAACTCTTTTGGTCGATATTTATGCTAGCCAAAGGTTTTATCTACAATTAACCAAATTGATAACAAATTCATAGGCATGCCGTTAAATACTTAACAAATAATTAATTTTTTTTTATAAAACGTCTTTGCAAAGGTTGAAGCTGACCTGTTTAGCTGACGCAGGCAAACAGGACGCCAAAGCTCTGCCAGTACTGCTTTTCATAATTAGTGTTACCATTATCGGCTCATAATAATTCTCCTTACATTTCTTGTGACCCTTTCTAACAGCGTAGCCTCTTGAGTAACAATTTCTGCATCCGCAATCATTCCTTGCTTTAGAATTATACGCCTTTTATCTTTCAATGAGTGCTGGTCTATAACTACCCTTGCAAAGAAAATACTGTCCTTGTAAGGTACTTCATTTATATGACTGATTTTTCCTTCAAGCATACCGAATTCTTCAAACGGATAGCCTCTTAATTTAATTAAAACACTTTGTCTTTTACGTACTTTTCCCATGTCGTATTGCGGAATTGATATCTCCCCAAAAAAAGCTTCTTTACCAGGATTGATATAAATCACTTCTTGTCCAGTCTGAATAATCTTATTAGGTTGAATATTTCCTGCGAAAGTGATTGAACCTTTTTGTGATGCACTCAAGATAAATTTCCCTTTCCAATCGTTTACCTGACTAACTAAGCTATTTAGAGCTTCAATGAATTTTGTTTTCTCTTCTCTTATTTGATTGTCTATTTCCAAAAGCTCCTTCTGCTTTGCTGAATAATTATTTGATGCATCGATCAAAGCACCTTTGTTTTGGATCAAAGGAAGTTGTTTGGCTAGATAACGACTTTCCGCCTCCCTAAATTCGGCGGGCGTCTCAGCTTTTTCTCTCAATAACCGCTGACTCATTCTGTACTCTTCTAAAGCCAAGCTTAGGTCATTCTGGTAAAGTCCTTTTTGTATGTTAAGCTGTTTTTCTTGTTGGGATATATTGCTTAGATCGAGCATGAGAAAGGCTCTTTTCTTTTCCCAAATCCCGTTTTTGGTTGAAGATTGATAAGCCAGAAAAAACTGTACAAACGTTTGGTAGGCTGACTGAAGTTCTCCTAAGTTATAACCATTCACCAGCTTAAATGTCAAATTATCAATCTTTTTGGTATTGCTGAGCTCTTCTTGTAGAGCATGCAGTTGTTCACTTAACTGCAATACTTGACGATGATTCGCTGTACTCTCCATAAAAGCAAGCATCTGTCCAGTTTCGACGTTTTGAGCTTCTTTCACTAAGATTTCAGTTAATCTACCAGTCAGTTTAGCGGAAATAGTTTTTGGCACTTCACCACTTGAAACTTTTAAATTTGTTTGTACAATATCAGGGTACTGTATAAATGCTGACATACCCAGTAGCATGGTAAGAAAGACAAATACCGAAGTAGTCCCCCAGATCATCAGCCACGACGGCGGTGCCTTAATTATATCCTTAAGCTCATCCGAATGGCGTATTTCGCCGTTTTCATCAATTACGATCTGTGACATAGATTAAAATCAATTTCCTAGTTCAAGCTGGTTGCGTACCAGACGATAGTAATCTCCTTTTAGTGCTGTTAACATTTCGTGTGTCCCCTGCTCAATGATCCTTCCTTTCTCCAGTACGACAATATTATCCGCATGCTTAACAGTGCTAAGCCTATGGGCTACTACAATAACCGTACGGCCTTTGAAAAACTCGCTTAAGTTTTCCATGATAACTTTTTCATTATTGGCGTCTAAAGCATTGGTTGCTTCATCAAAAAATATATAGTGCGGATTTTTGTAAACGGCCCTTGCGATTAGTATCCGTTGACGTTGTCCTTGGCTAACCCCATTGCCTTCCGCACCAATTTTTGTATTTAATCCTAAAGGCAAATTTTCAATCAAATCTCCGATATTTGCAACTTTGATGGCATGCTGAAGTTTCTCTCGATCAGGATAATCGTCACTAACAGCAATATTATTGGCTATGGTGTCCGAAAAAATAAAACCGTCCTGCATCACCACACCACATTCGCTTCGCCAAGCTTTGAAACTTATACTATTCAGTGGCTGCTGATCGACCTTTATCGCACCTTTTTCGGGCTCGTAGAATCGCAGCAAGAGCTTAAGTAGCGTAGTTTTACCGCTGCCGCTCATGCCAACAATTGCGGTGGTTTTTCCCTGTGGAATTTCAAGATCGATATTTTTGAGTATAGCTTCACTCGATGCGCCTTGATAACGGAACGTTAGATTTTCAATGAGTATTCTTTTGTTTTTTGGAAGTATTCTGTTCCATACCTTACTGGCTGGCTCCTCATCCTCCATTTGGTGTATTTCATTAAGCCGTTCTAAGCTAATTTTAGCATCTTGAAATCCTTGGATGAAATTCAAAAATTGCTGTACAGGTGCGTTAAGTTGACCAATTATATATTGCATGGCCATCATTGCCCCAAGAGTAAGTTGGCCTTCAATGACTGCCTTCGCACTTAAAAAAGTGATAAGTAAGTTAGTTGCTTCATTGATAAATGTTGATCCTCCTTGCTGATATTGGCCTAGGACTAAGCCTCTGACGTTGGTTTTAAAAAGGCGTGCTTGCAAATGTTCCCATTCCCAACGTTTGTTTTTTTCACAATTATTAAGTTTAATTTCCTGCATACCGTTCACAAGCTGAACTATACTGCTTTGATTTTTAGAGGAGATTTCGAAGCGATTGTGATCAAGTATTCGACGACGTTTTAAAAATACGACGATCCAGGTCACATAGATCAAACTGCTTACGATGAAAACGCCAAAAATGCTGGCGTCATAGTAAGCTAAAATAACCGAAAAAGTCAGTAGATTAATTAAAGAAAATAAAGCTGATAAAGTAGAGCCGGTTAAAAAACTTTCAATGCGGCGTTGGTCGCTCATGCGCTGCATGATGTCTCCGGTCATTTTTGTGTCGAAAAAGCTAATGGGCAATCTCATAAGTTTAATCAGGAAATCCGTAAGGATGGAGACATTAACCCTTGTACTGATGTGGAGCAATATCCAGGAGCGAATAAATTCTACACTAGCTTTGCCAATAATAAGCATCGCCTGGGCAATCAAAACGACATATACGAAATTCAAGTTTCTAGTATTTATTCCGATGTCTACTATTGATTGTGTAAGGAAAGGCGTGATTAATTGCAAAAGACTTCCAATTCCCAAGCCCAAGAACAATTGGAATAATAGTTTTCTGTAAGTTGTCAGATATTGAAAAAGAAAACTCCAGTGTTTTTTGGCCTGTTTTTCATCTTCTTGCTCAAAAAATTCCGGTGTAGGCTTCAGCAGCAATGCGATGCCTTCTCGGCGATAATGTAGCCAATGCGTAATGATGTCAGATTCATCTACGCTAATCAAGTCTTTTGCAGGGTCTGCAATAAGATACTTCTTGTTAGTGATTTTGTATAAAATCACAAAATGGTTTTGCTTCCAATGTAGTATACAAGGGAGCTCGATTTCTTTTAGATCCGATAATTCGAGCTTCGTTCCTATCGTTTGAAAGCCGATTTTTTCTGCGGCATCGCTTAATCCAAGCAGTGAAACTCCATCTTTGTTAATCTCACATAATTGTCTGAGCGTTTGAATACTAAAGCTACGACCATGAAATTTAGCAATCATCCGCAAGCAGCTTGGACCGCAATCCATCTGATCGGGCTGCTTATAGAAAGTGAAACGCATCAATGATATTAATTGGCTTTTATTAGTGAGGATATCGTCAGGCTGAACTCTTTTTCGGTCGGTAGATAAAAATTTTCATTTATCATTTTGTTATTGCGACCTAACACAAGATATCTTGGAATACTGCCGACATTATAGAATTTCGTAAAATGAGACTTTTTAGGGTTCACTAGCCGGAACTGATCTTCAGGCCTATAGGATTTATCTTGCTTGATATGATTTAGCCAAGTTTGATTGCTGCTATCATCATCCATACTTATGTTGATAAATCTAACGGATTGAACCGCAAATCTTCCTCTTGATTGGTTAAAGGCCGGAGCTTGTTCTCGACAAGGAATACACCAGGTTGCCCACAAATCTATCACTAAAAGTTTGCCTCTACTTTCTGTTAAGATTTGCTTAAAAGAAGTGGTTTGTCCTTTAGCGTTGATTAGGTTAATAGTCTCAGGATGAGAAACGTTCCTATCCGTGTATTCACGTTTGATGCTGTCAATCATAACAGTAATCATAGCATTATTCAAATGGCGCTGTGTAATTGAAAGGGCATTGACTACATCCAGTGAGCTTTTGTCTTTATAGGTGATGAGTTTATCGTATATGAGTGGCCAACTGTATTGATGATATTTGTTCAGAAAGATGTAATTGGCAAACGTATCCATCTTTTCTATGTTTAGTTTTTGATAAATAGAATCAAATTTTACTAAACCTCTTAGAATGATAGTAATATCATCCGTTTTATAATAGTTGAAGTCAGCTATGAACAGCTTGATTGTTTTGACCTTTTCTTTAAGAAAATAATATAAATCTTTTTTGTAAGTATTGATATCCCTAACTGGTGCAAGCATACGGTAATAATAGTCGATCAAGCTTACGTAGTGAAAATACCTTTTTGTCGAGTCGTCTATTAGTCGTGATGTATGCAGGCTATCTGCTTTTCTGACATTATTTCGGTAAATTCGTTCCGAATTAAAATAAAATTTTTTAAAGTCGTCTGTCGTGAACTTAAAATACGGTTTAGTCAACGCGAAATCGTCGTACAAGTCAAGATAACTCTGAGGAATGAGTTTTTTGCCATTCTTTTCGTTTAGCAAATAGCCATTAAGCTCAAATTCAATTTTTTCATTTGGCCGAACCAGGAATGATTGTCTGTAGGCTCTATTCTTAGAGAATATTCTTAACTGAACTTCAACAGGTATATCGAGGTGTAATTTTTTAGAAATGACAGAGTCATGTTTTGTTTTATTTGAAAAATAAAGCTGCTTTTCCAAATATGCCAAGTTATAATAATGCAATGGAACGCTTTCACCTGATTTACAGGCGATGTCGATAACTGCTGAATCTATAAAATTGGTTTGGTTATGTGCGTAGACAAAATTTATTGAGAATAAGCCGATCAGAAGAAACGCCAAAAATCGTATCATATAATTTAAATAAGAGCGGGCGATAAGCCCGCTCTGTAATTGACTAAATAAGCTACTAAGCCATCATAGCTGCAGTCATAGTGGCAACGACCACCATGTATTGCAATATAACCGGCACATGCATCTTGCCCTGGTTGTGAAGTTCCATCGCCTGGAACGTTATAGGTGTGGCCATCACTTGCCTTAATTGTGCAAGTTCCATTGCTGCCACCTTCTTCAACGCCACCAAGTACATTTTTCATTTCAGCTTTACTTAATTGATTGAAAACTTTCATAAGATTTAAAATAAAGGATTAGGATTTGCTGTAACCACGCCTCAGCAATTCGGCGACATATAGTGTCAAAGTGCATGCTTCTTTACTCTTGGCCAAAGTTTCGTTATTGCTGCTTTTTAAGTCAGCAAGTATTTTATATCTTGTAGATGATAGATGTCCGGTAAGCGATTCCCGTTAAGCAAAAAAGTAGGTGTCGATCTGATGTTTGTTTGTTCGCACCAGGAGCTTTGATAGATTAATGAATTGTTTTTTTCAGAAAAAGCTGATATTGGATACTTCTTTGACCAGGCATCATAATCTTTTTCCTCTTGATCATACCAATCATGCAAAGCATTTATAACTATTTTTTTGTCTTGTAGCGTGTTAAGTCTCATGAGGTGCCCGGCTACGCGGTGCCTTTTATCATGCATGTCATTTCGAATATTGAATACAATACGAAACTGAGTATTACCGAGGTGGTTCAGTAGCTGATTAATCTGATTATGTGCTCGGCTACAGGGGGCACAGTAAGGGTCGCTGATTACGGTAATTATGTGATCAGCTTCCAAGTTACCCAATACTATACTGTGCTCTTCGTCAGGCTGTGCAAATTTGGGCTGCCTTGCTACCAAATCGTTAAATATCGTAGGATTGAATTTCAACCTATGGAGTTGTCTTTGTAGAGTTTTGATACTTCCGGTTTGCATCAAAATAGGTTTTAGCAATAACCAGGAAAGAGCGGGAAGCAGCAATGGGAGTAAAAATTTGATCAACTCCTTTTGTGAAGGATAAAAAAATGTTTTTCCCAAAAAGGTAGAAAAAACAACGATTCGAGCCATAAAGTAAGTTGAACTAAACAGCATAGGATACACCATTGCTTTGCGACTTTCCATTGATAGAAGATTGAATAAAAAGTATAAGGTAAGGCAATTGCATTGAGTATGGCTAATGTTTGCAATCCGAATGACGAATTTCCGCACGTGAGTAAAGTGCTTGAAGTTCCCGCAAAATAAAAGCAACCGATATCACTCCAGGTTAAACCACCAAAAATTTTTGCAGCATCCGAATTTAATATTCGACTGCAATCACTTTTTTTTCCACTGCATATTTTATTGACAAGTGGATTATTATTGTTTAAGCTTTGAGCTAGAAGAAGCGTAACCACTGCCATTCCTAAGATTTTACAGGTTAAGAGACCAAGTATAGCCCGGTTTGCTGTGTCAAAAATGTCTGTTAAGATGACTGAGCCTGTAAATCCCAAGGAAAGGAGAAGAGTAAGTATTATAAAGTAATAATGATTACGGAAGAATTCTCCGACTCGCAATAACAGTCGGACGGTCGACGGTCGACTGTCAGCTAATAGTACGATACCGTCAAAAAGTTTGAAAAACTCTTCCGGCGTTATTTTTTTTATTTTTTCGTTGTCTCTGAAAGTCACTTCTTTTCGGTTCAAGGAAGTAACTAACACATACTCGCTACCTTGTTTACGAGTGTGAGCAATGAGTGGTAATGGTAGATCTACTAAATCTTCGTTTGATACTTTATAAGCCGCATTATTTAAACCGAAATAACGGATAATATCGCTTACAGCAGAGAGGTGAGGATAATCCGGATGAATTTGTATTTCCTTGTCTAGCTGAATCCGCGATACATTTTTACCGAAAAGCCATAACATGCGGTAGATTATAGAGGCAGTATTTGCCGGAGAAAACAGTTGCATAAGGTATTAGGTATTGAGCTAATATAAAAGCTATATTTCAATCATCCAAATATTGTATAAGAAATGTTTTTTTTGTTAAAATTCATTTTCAAGGTCTTTTATGATGCCATTTTTGTAGCTTTTTATTAGATAAATAGGATTTTCTCAAACTTGGGGATGTGTTTTTTTCTAGCTTTGCTTACCGAAATAAAAATTTATAAGGGCTGTTTTAAAAAAAAGATTGTAATTAGCTTGAATCAAGTCAAACTCTGCTTGATTTCTATTGGTTACTGCGATATTATAATCAATTACATTCATTAACCCTGCCTGAAATCTTTTCTCACTGACATTCAAGACTTGAAATGTAGCATCTAGATTAGCTTCGGCAATAGCTTTAAGCTTTTTAGCTGCTTCCACATCTATCATGGCTCCTTTGACTATACGTTCAAAGTTGGTTTCAGCTATTTGAGTTAAAAACTGCGCTTCCTGAAGTGCTATCTTCGCTTTTTTAATGTTCGTCCGTGCCATTAATTTATTAAAAATAGGTACTTGTAATGTAAGCCCGACGGACTGATAAAAGTTATCTGCAAATTGCCTGCTTAAACTGTAAGGAATGTACAGGTTCCGGAATGCTGGTGCCAGAACAGGGAGGTTAGTGTTCGAAACTCTGCCTATTGTGTCAAATCCTGCTGCTTGCGACCCAACAGCCAAAGAGCGAGCATTGGAATAATTTGATCCAATAGCGCTGAAGAGAGAAAGCGTAGGGAATACGGCGCCGCGCGCAATTTTAGTTGCCTGTTTTGCTGCGTTTCTTTTAAGCCTCGCCAACTGGATATCTGGTGTTATATTTAAGGCATTGCTTATATCTGACGTTGTATCGACCGAAAAATTCACTACCGAAACAATTTTTAAAGGTGGCTTCAATATAATGGAATTTGAATGAAGCATGTTCAACAACAATTTCATATTCAATGTACTTATAGCCAACTGGCTCTCGATATTAACTTTATTGGCTTTTGTAGTGGCTAACAAGGATTTTGTTTGCGCTAGGTCAGCTAATGATCTTTTTCCCGCATCAACCTCCTTTTTGATGTGTTGTAAACGAAGTTCTGTCATTGAAATCTGCTGCTTAACGGCAGACAACAACTCTTGGCTGGTCAGTATTTCCAGATAGTTCGTTGTTGTGTTTATCGTAAGGTCATACTTAATCTTTGCCATGGCAGTTTGTTCCGCTTGTAAAAGCAGCTTATTTTGAACGATGAGATTGCGTAATTGTCCTCCTTGGGATATAATTAATTGCGAACCGAGGCTCCCATTTAATAAAAAAATGCGTTGATTCGTATAGTTATAGGTAGATAGGTCTAAGGAACGGCCCCAGTTGATAGAACTTTGTGGTGTCAAATTTAGGGTGGGTAGGAGATTGAGTTTTGATTGCCGAAGATTTTCCTGCGAAGTAGCGATTGACAATTTATTTTGCCTAATAGTCAAGTTGCGACTTAGAACGGAATCTATCGCACTTTCTAAAGTCAGTGTCAATTAAGCGAAAAGACTTTTCGGGCAAAATAGAAAACAACTTAATGTCGTCAGAAAAACTATGTAAGGCTTGTTTTTCATGCTTCGTGATTTGGAATAGGTTCAACTTAGTTTGAAATTCTTTCAAAGCGTAATCGTACGACTAAGATATAATCTTTAATCAGAAAACTAATATTAATTACGTTTGAGTGGAATAATGATGTAATAATATGTCAAATAATTGTGTTGACATTAGCGTAACCAAATCAAAGTTGTATTTAGAGCTTTTCATCTTGTTGGTGACAATTTTTAAAATGCCTTTAACTTTTACAAGAGCCGTTTAAAAACAGTAGAGCTTAGCTATTAAGGCAGCAAACTGGATAATTGTTTAATTGGCTAGGTGACATATTTATAATTTCTCTAACTGCCTCAATTGATATCTATTCTGACGAAAGCTATCTCTACAATCCACCGTTTGGTCACGAGCTTAAAAGAATGTGTTTATCGTATTTAATAACCTATAAATTAAAATCAGTATAAAGCCGCTTTCCCAGATGGCACCAGTCCCATCTATCGCATTCGTTTATAAACAGTATTCGAGGCTCCGCCAATATTGCTGAAACTTACCAATGATTACATTTTCTCCATCCTGGTATTGTAACGAGGCATCGTAAACTATCATCATTAGTACTGAACCTAAAATATCTGTAACGGTGTCGCGTTTGCTCCCATCACGTGCTTGCCGACATCAAATCCATAGCGCTGATCGCTAAACAAGACGATTTAACATGTTATGCATCTATGACGCTTACGCTTTACCATGTCGTAAGACGATTTTGCGTTCTGGTTTTCACTGCTAAAGCTTCCGTAAGCAAGTCAGATAAACTTGTGCTTTTCCAAAATGCGTAGCGGTAGTCGTGATAGTAAATCAATTACTAATTAGAGAAGTCTCAAAGCAACATCTGCTACTGGCAGCCTGGCTTAATTAGATCATGTAAGGCGTTGACAATTTTTCTCAAGTCATAACTTTTGTATCTTTGTACATCTTAAGTCTTTGCAATACATTGCCACTGGCTACTGCTGAGGTTGTTGTGATAACAGGTAAGTATAAGTTCGTTTGTGGTTGATTACCATTGATTCCGCCATGCTTCCGGCAACAGCTGCTTATTTATAACGCTTTTATAAACTCATTTTCAAACATCCTCTTGACAAGTTGCTGGTGTTTTAAATATCCTTGAATTGCTCAGACAGCTTTAGCGGCGATGCCTTCTGCGCTTATGACGACTTTCATGATGGCGCGAACTACGGCTCTTTTTTACTGATTTCCTGCTCGACGACTTTTTGCTTGATGAATGCGAACTGTTCGAGTTAGAAGTCGACTTAGTTTCGCTCTCTGACTTTGCAGCAAGTGGAGTTGTGGTTTCTTTGGTTAATGAATCAGTGCTTAGCTGTTTAGCCTGCAAACTGTTACCGCGCAGGTTGTATTCAATCAGTCTTTTTTGCAGCGGTGCTTTGGCCAGCGAGTCGGCCTCATCACACACCTCAAACTCGCGCATCAGGTTACCATCTTTAATAAAAAAACGGTCGTTGCCACGGTAGCCTTTGCGCTGCGACTTGGTTAACCGCGGAAACTCCAATTTACGGGCCGTGTTATCGTTATACTCGAAAGCAAACACTTGGGCGGCATTGGTGCTATCAGCTGCTTGGGTATGAATAAATATTTCCGGGTTACCATCCGTGTCCATGTCTGAGTTAAACACGTCTACTATTCGGCCATCGAGGTCGCCGGTAGTCGTAGTATACTTCATCGTGGCCGAGTCTGACCGCAGGATTTCAAAGGCTCCGGTACTTTCGGAACCCCTCCCCCACGACAGTACATCGTAGTACTGCCCTGGCGCTACTTCTACCGTTTTGTGGTACCTAAACGGTGCCATTACCCGCGGAGCCTCGGTTGCTACCGGAGCGGCCGCACGGGCATCGTCCGAATTATGATTACTGCATGCGGTTAATCCTACCATGCAGCTCAGCATTAAATATAAATAACGCTTCATGGTTAAAATCAAATAGTTTACCCTACCATTATCAGGACCTGGTAAAGCTTAAATCAATTAAATATGTTCAGCGCTTCCCATTAACAAAGAAACGTTAATTGAATAAAGACTCGGCCGAAAATTCGCCTTTAGGTTTTCCGGGCATTGTTAAGTATACCCTTAAGGTACTAAATGCCCCGGCATCAAAATATTTTAAGGTAAACTTATGCATACCCTTTTGCAGCAAAACCTCACCGGGTTGCTCAAAAAGACTATGCTTACCATCGTTGTCTACCACCATCTGGTCGTCAATCAAAATTACCGAACCATCATCAGACTGGGTAGAAAATATATACTTACCGTCGGCATCAACGTTAAAGTATCCCTCGTAGGTAACACCGAAAGTACGGTTGGCCTTTTTAAAAGCTGAGGTATTGAAAGTTTTAACTACACCGGTATCCAATACCCTGGCACCGTCCAATTGCCCCGTACCGGTAAACGAACCGGCAACCAGCTCATATTTTACACCGGGCTGTTTACCATCAAATAGTACTGCAGGCAAGGGCGTACGGTTATATACTAACGTACGGGTAACCAAACTGCGTTTACCACTTGGAGTAATAACGATAGTTTTAAGCTCGCGGTATTGGTCGGCTGGAATATTTAAGGTAAACGGCGTGGAGTACACCAAACAGGTTTCATCGGGCGTATAGCCATCGATGGTATAATAAATTTTAGCGCCGTTAACCGGGGTTCTTAAATCAACCGTCAACTGCGTGCCGGTGTAAGATGTATCTTTGGTGCCAATAGCCGTTGGCACCCGATAGTTGTACTGATTAGCTTCGAGCCAGGCGAGGTGTTTGGGCAAACGTGTTTCCGAAAAATCTTTATAGTTTTTATTAGCCAAAGGCGACCAGGCCACTTCTGATAAGGCCATTAAGCGGGGCAATACCATGTACTCTACTTTATCTTCGGTAGCAATGTACTCCGTCCATAAATTGGCTTGCACGCCCATAATGTACTTTTGTTGCTGTGGCGTAAGGCTGGCAGAGGCCGGGTTGTAAGCATAGGTTTTGGTTAGCGGAGCAAAACTACCAATACTCAATGGTTCCAAATCTGAGCGGGCCTGGGCATGGTCAAAGTACATACCGCCGCTGCCGGGTGTCATAATCACCTGGTGGTTTTGTCTGGCCGCGGCTATACCGCCGGCTTCGCCTCGCCAGCTCATAACGGTGGCATTAGGTGCCAGTCCGCCTTCCAGTATCTCGTCCCAACCAATAATGCTGCGGCCCTTGCTGTTCACAAATTTCTCCATCCGCTGAATGAAATAGCTTTGCAGGCCATGTTCATCTTTCAGCTTGTATTTTTTGATGACCGCTTGTGCCTCGGGCGATGATTTCCAGATTACCTTAGGCGCCTCGTCACCGCCGATGTGAATGTATTTGCTCGGGAACAGTTCCATCACCTCGGTGAGCACATCCTGTAAAAAGGAAAACGTCTTTTCGGTAGGGCAAAATATATTGTTGAAAACGCCCCAGGTTTCGGCAACTTTATACTCCTGCTTGGTATCGCAGCTTAATTCGGGATAGGATGCCAAAGCAGCCATGGCATGGCCGGGCATTTCAATCTCGGGCACTACATTGATGTATTTGCTCGCGGCATAAGCTACCATATCCCTGATTTGGTCCTGGGTATAGTAGCCACCATAGGGTGTATTGTCAAACTGCTGCGGCACACGGTCGTGATAGTTACCGATAAGCGTTTGCGCCCGTTGGCTACCTATCTGCGTTAAACGCGGATATTTTTTTATTTCGATACGCCAGCCCTGGTCATCGGTTAAATGCCAGTGAAAATTATTGAGCTTATAAGCAGCCATTAAATCAATGTAACGCTTTACAAACTCCACCGAAAAAAAGTGGCGGCAAACATCCAGGTGCAAACCACGGTAGGCAAACCTCGGATAATCTTCAATTACGGCACAAGGCAGTTTTGCCGTAGCCGCCCGCTCAACTGGCAGTAACTGAATTAACGATTGTATGCCGTAAAACAAACCAGCGCCTTTTCCGGCTATGGTGACGACCCTTGGTGTGATAGTTAAGCGGTAGCCTTCGGCAGGTAAGTTTTCGGTCCCGACGGAGGTTAATACCAGTGAATTGCCGGCAGGGTTACCTTTAAACGCCTGTAGCTTATTTTTAAGAATGTACTTGTTTTGCAGGTAACTGCTTAAAAACTGAACGGCTTTGTTGTTTACGCTATCGGCCAGAATTGCTGTTTCCTGGCTCAGTGTAAATGTTCCGGCTTGTTTTTGCACCGATACCGGCGCAGGGATGATGCCCAGGTTAGGGTCAGGACTTTGAGCATGGGCACGGTAAACAGAAAGAACAATAAACAGCGAAAACAGCAACCGGTATTTTAGAGACATATCTGAAATAAAACGTTTTAGGAAAATAACGAGGCGTGAAATTAAAAGATTTTGGGAGTGTTGTAATTATTTAGTCAATAAAATTACAAAGCAAAGTATCAACAGCTGCCTTCTACCTAAAATTGCACAAATAAATAGGTATTGGGCAGCTGTAAAGTTGATTTTTAGAAACTTGGTAAGCTTTAATAAGTACTGGCGCAGTTACCAATTACTTACCGTTCCATTTCTCCTGCAGCGCATATCGTGAGGCATGGGTATCTGGCTGTAACGTACTGTTCACGTCAATAATCATAACCGAAGGTGGTTGCCGCTCCTGTAAGCTTGACCATGTTGGCAGTCCTTTGCCATTTGGATTACCCGTCTTGATGAAGTTAGCAAAATAATTTTGCATCGTTTCGGATACCTTATAATCTTCAGGCGTCCAGTTGTAAGCTTTGTTGTAGCGCAGGTTACCGAGCGCGTACTCTATTTCTGCGGAGTGTACGGCACCGGGAGCATTGTTGGGCTTGCCATCGGCAAAAGCCGGGCGTTTACGGGTATAATAATATTTGTAGACAGGCTTACCACCGGTTTTGCTTTGCAAATCCGCCAGTTTCCAGGTACTGTAGGCAATAAAATTATCAGAGGCCAACTCGGTGGCTACCTGCTCAACATCAGCGTCAGTAGCAGCCGGGTAAGCAGCAAAAATAGCATCAGCCTTCTCTTTACCGTAGGTAGCCAGTAAGGCATCTTTATAAGATTGTACTGTAGACGGCCGGTTACCTATGATGTTTCGATAGCTGCCTTCGGCAGAGTTCCAGCCCACCAGCAAAGGCACATGCATTTGCTCACCGGCTTCAAAAATAGCCCTGGGCATTTTAGGAATCAAATAACCATCAACATCAGCCGAGAAACGAAAATTGGCAGATAGTTTAAGTAACGAATCTCCCGGCATATTGCGTAAATCTTTTAAAGAAGTAGCTTTAATCGCTGCTGCAAATTTCTGCCCGTTTTCTTCAGCAACAGCAAGGGGTGTCGGCGACAGGTTGCCTAATAAGGCACCGCTTTCGGCTATGGCACCTGCAAAAAGCCCTTTAGATAGCGGAGATGCCATTTGTGCACTAACCGACATAGAACCTGCTGACTCACCGGCAATGGTTACCCGTTTAGGGTCGCCGCCAAAAGCAGCAATATTTTTTTGTACCCATTCTAAAGCTGCGTGTTGGTCCAGCAACCCGTAATTACCCGAGGCATGATGCGCAGACTCAGCAGTAAGTGCCGGATGCGCCATAAAACCGAATACGCCTAAACGGTAATTTACGGTTATGGCCACCATTCCTTTTTGAGCCATGCTCTCGCCATCGTATCGGCCTTCCGAGCCATCTCCGGCCGAGAACCCGCCGCCGTAAAAGTACACCAGCACAGGCAAAAGTTCTGTACTTGACTTGGCAGGTGTCCAGACATTCAGGTACAAGCAATCTTCGCTTTTGCCATCGCTCCTGAAAATCATATCGCTGTACATAGCACGCTGCATGGCCTGCGGACCAAAATGGTCGGCTTTGCGCACGCCTGTCCAGTTTTTAACCGGCTGTGGTTCTACCCAACGCAGCTTGCCCACCGGCGGCTCAGCAAATGGTATACCTTTATATGAACGTATACCGCTGGCCTCGTTAACACCTGACAAAAGCCCGTTAGCGGTTTTAACCTGCGGCAAAGCACCCTGATTATTTTGAGCGGAAAGCTGTAAAGATGCGAGCATCAACAGCGGCAGCAATATTTTTTTCATGAAGGTAGATTTTAATTGGATTGATAAGCGCAAATGTAATTATATGAGGGCAGCATACCCAACCGTAACAAGGTTGTTAAACAACAAAGGCCACACTTGTTAAAGTGCAGCCTTTGCTTTAATTTATTGTTTGAGCTTACCTGGTATAGTTAGGCGCTTCTTTAGTGATAGTAATATCGTGCGGGTGTGACTCGCGGATACCGGCAGCCGTGATGCGCACAAAACGGGCTTTTTGCAGCGTGGCAATATCTTTAGCGCCGCAGTAACCCATACTGGCTTTTAAACCGCCTACAAACTGGTAGGTCACCTCGGCCAATGTACCTTTGTAAGGTACACGGCCAACAATACCTTCGGGTACCAGCTTTTTAATGTCATCCTCTACATCCTGGAAATAACGGTCTTTCGAACCTGATTCCATCGCCTCGATAGAACCCATGCCACGATAAGATTTAAAACGACGGCCTTCGTAAATAATAGTTTCGCCCGGCGACTCCTCTACTCCGGCAAATAATGAACCAGCCATGATTGAGCTTGCACCGGCAGCAATAGCTTTGGCAATATCGCCGGTATGCTTAATACCACCATCGGCAATTACCGGAACGCCGGTACCTTCTAAAGCTTTGGCACATTCGTATACGGCGTATAACTGCGGTACACCAACACCGGCAATAATACGGGTAGTACAGATAGAACCCGGACCAATACCTACTTTAACGGCATCGGCACCCGCTTCGGCCAAGGCTTTGGCAGCATCGCCGGTAGCAATGTTACCAGCAATTACCTGCAAATCGGGATATTTAGCTTTAACCGCTTTTAACTGGTTTATTACCCCTTTAGAGTGACCGTGAGCTGTATCAATAGCAATCACGTCAACACCTGCTTTTACCAGGGCATCCACACGGTCCATGGTATCGGCGGTTACGCCAACGGCTGCCCCTACCCTTAACCGGCCATGCTCATCTTTACAGGCTATCGGGTAGTTTTTAAATTTCTGAATATCTTTAAAGGTAATCAAACCACACAATTTACCGTCAGCATCTACCACCGGCAGCTTCTCAATTTTCTGGTCCTGCAAAATTTCTTCAGCCTGCAGTAAAGTAGTGCCTTGCGGTGCGGTAATCAGGTTGGTTGAGGTCATCACCTCGCTTACCGGCTTGCTCATTACCTTTTGGAAACGCAAATCGCGATTGGTTACAATACCTTTTAATTTGCCATCTGCATCAATTACCGGGATACCACCAATACGATACTCACGCATAATTTTAAAGGCATCAGCTACAATGGCAGTCTCGTTCAGGGTAACTGGGTCTTGTATCATGCCGCTTTCAGAACGCTTTACTTTGCGTACCTGGTCGGCCTGCGCCTGGATGCTCATGTTTTTGTGCAGCATACCTAAACCGCCGGCTTGCGCTATAGCGATAGCCAACTGAGACTCGGTTACAGTATCCATAGCCGCAGAAACAACAGGAATATTCAGCTTAATCTTTTTAGTGAGATACGAACTGGTATCAACTTCGCGCGGTAAAACTTCTGAGTACGCCGGAAGAAGCAACACATCATCGTATGTTAAACCTTCGGCAACAAATTTGGAGGGGTCGAGCTGCATGGCAAATAATTTATTGTGTGTGATTATTTGCCGGGCAAAGGTAAGAAATTATTTCGATTTTAAGCTATGTGCCTGTAATTGCGCTTTTAGTTTAAACTTAAATGACAAAGCAGGACTAAATATAACAAAGGTTTGACCGGATGCTTTTCAGCATCCGGTCAAACCTTTAAATAAGCAGCACCATGGAGATTAAAGGTGTAGTATTAATATTTACCTACAATTACTTTATAAAACTCGTCGAAGTTCCAGTAATTATTGGCTAAAGCCAGCAGTTCTTCAGCGGTAACAGATTTTACAATCTCGGTGTAACGGATGTAGTAATCATAATTCAGCCCCGAAAAGTAAACGTTTTTAAACTTGTCGGCATGCGAAAACACGTTTTCTAAACTGCCGAGTAACGAGCCTAACATATAGTTGCGCACTAGCGAAAGCTCTTCTTCGCTGATGAGCTCGGTTTTGAGTAAATTGATTTCCTTTTCAATTTCATCAACAGCGTTGCGACAAACATCAGCACCAACTTCGGTAGCTATAAAAAACGCACTACCATATTTAAGCGATGATATGCCCGAGCCTATGCCATAAGTGTAACCTTTATCCTCACGGATATTGGCCATCAATCGCGAGCCAAAATAGCCACCCAAAACGGTATTCAGCACCTGCAATGCCGGAAAATCAGGGTGCGTACGATTAACCATTGGCAATCCCATACGAATGGCCGACTGCAAGGCGTCAGGTTTTTCGGTAAAGTAAAAATGCTCGGTTGCAGGCTCAATAAGTTGCTGGCTAACATCAGCGGGTTCCGCAGCATTTTGCCAATCGCTAAACGTATCAATAATTTGCTTTAGGGCTTCCTCGTCGGCCTTACCCGCAATGACCAGGGTACAGTTAGCCGGTTGGTACATTTGTTTAAAATGCGCCAGCATATCTGCCCGCTTTAATTGCTGATAATTTAAAGCATCAGCGCTTAAGCCATAAATAGAATCGCCATATACTGCTCGGTTAAATGCCCGGCGCGCCAGGATATCATTTTTTTGAAGGCTCACCTGCAGCTTTTGCTGCTGGTTACGGATGTAAGTGTCCAGTTCTTTTTCGGGAAACTGGCTATCGGTTAAAATATCTTTAATAACCGGCAAAGTGTACCCCAGGTGCCGGTTTAAGCTGTAAAGCGTTAGCTGCGAATTATCATAACCATACTCTGCCTGTAAAAAAGCACCGTAGTAATCAATCTTATCGGCTATTTGCGTGGCCGACAAAGCCGAAGTACCCTCGGTAAGCATGGTATTTACAGCCATGTTTAATAATGGCTTGGCCGGGTCGAAACGCAGGTTACCGAAAATCCACTCCATGCGCAGCAATTCCTGGTCGCCGGAATTGAACCAGTACACTTTACAACCATTTGGCAATTGTGTATGCTCCGGCTCAATAAGACTGATATGGTCAATCGCCTGGAATTCAGGCGCCAAAGTTCTGTTCAACGTCATGCGGTTTATTTTTCGGCCAGGTAAATCAGTGTAGAAGAATTTTCTTTACGGAAAACACGCTGTGCCTGTTCCTGTATTTGCTGTGCAGTTACTTTTAAATAATTTTCGGTTTCGTAATTAAACAAATCGGCATCGCCCAATAGTTCAAAATAAGCCAGGTTCATGGCCTTGTCGAGCAAAGCCATCTCAGCAAATACCATGGTTGATTCGGTTTTGTTTTTAACCTTGGTCAGTTCCTCATCAGTAATAGGCGCTTTACCCATCTCTTCCAACTCGTGCCAAATGGCCGCTTCGGCTTCCTCAATGCTGATGTTTTCTAAAGGCTTACCCTCAACCACCAGCATACCTTTATCAAAGCTACCGGTTAAGTAGGCATGTATCTCGCTAAACAATTGCTTTTCGCGCACCAGTGAGCGGTGCAGGCGAGATGACTGGCCGCGCGACAGGGTATCAGAAATTAAGTCGAGCGCGTAGTAATTTTCGTCGGTACGGGCCGGTACCTGAAAAGCGATATAGATATCGTTTAACGGCACTTTGGCAGGAACCGTTTCGCGGCGCTCTTCATGCTGTTCGGGCTCTTGCGGCAGGTTACGTTCGTACTTTTCGCCGGCTGGTATAGGTTCAAACCATTTTTCGGCCAAAGCTTTTACTTGGTCGGTAGTTACGTCGCCACCCACTACCATAATGGCATTTTGCGGATTGTAGTGCTTTTTAAAGAAAGCCTTTACATCCTCTATTTTAGCGTGCTCAATGTGTTCCAGGTTTTTACCGATGGTAGCCCACTGGTAAGGATGCTGTTTGTAAACCATGGGGCGCAGGCGCAGCCAAACATCGCCATAAGGCTGGTTAAGGTATCGCTGCTTAAATTCCTCCATCACAACATTACGTTGCACTTCCAGGCTTTTTTCGCTAAAAGCCAGGCTCAGCATGCGGTCGCTCTCTAACCAAAAGGCTGTTTCTAAATTAGCTGCAGGTAGCGTGATGTAATAGTTAGTAATATCGTTGCTGGTAAAAGCATTGTTTTCGCCGCCAACA
>CAXYKR010000179.1:0-3197 GCA_964277815.1 uncultured Mucilaginibacter sp.
AAGACTATCAGTTGCTGATTCATAACATTAAAAATAACGAGGCGGAAAAGATTGAAAATTTAATCTTTACCGACTCTACCAAGCAGGTGGAGCGTTTATACGCCATTTTTGATGACCTGGATAAAACGGTAAAGTTTACTCCAATCCATGTGTCTATCCGCGAAGGGTTTGTTGACCGTGAACAAAAACTGGCCTGCTACACCGACCACCAGATATTTGACCGTTACTATAAATACAAACTGCGCAAAGGTTACCAGCGCACGCAGGCTATTACCTTAAAAGAACTGCGCGAGTTAAAGCCCGGCGATTACGTAACCCATATTGACCACGGCATTGGCAAATACGCCGGACTGGAAAAGGTAGAGGTGAACGGCAAAATGCAGGAAATGATAAGGCTGATTTATGCCGACAATGATTTGCTATATGTAAACATCAACTCGCTTAACCGTATTTCTAAGTTTAGCGGTAAAGAAGGGTCGGTGCCTAAGATGAATAAGTTAGGTACAGACACCTGGGAGCGGTTAAAGAAAACCACAAAAAAAAAAGTTAAGGACATAGCCCGCGACCTGATCAAGCTTTACGCCATCCGTAAAACTAAAGAAGGTAATGCGTTTTCGCCTGATAGCTATTTACAAACCGAACTGGAGGCCAGCTTTATTTATGAAGACACACCCGACCAGGAAAAGGCGACCAACGACTTTAAAAAAGATATGGAGTCGCCGCACCCAATGGACCGCCTGATTTGCGGCGACGTAGGGTTTGGCAAAACAGAGGTGGCTATCCGTGCGGCGTTTAAAGCCGTGGCTGATAGTAAGCAGGTAGCTGTTTTGGTACCTACTACCATTTTGGCGGCGCAGCACTATAAGACCTTTTCGGACAGGCTGAAAGGCTTTCCGGCCAATATAGATTTCATCAACCGCTTTAAAACCAACAAGCAAATTAAGGATAGCCTGGCCCGTTTGGCCGAAGGTAAACTGGATATTATCATTGGTACACACCGTTTGGTGAGCAAAGATGTGAAGTTTAAAGACCTCGGGCTGATGATTATTGATGAGGAACAAAAGTTTGGGGTAGCTACCAAAGAGAAGCTAAAGGCCATGCGTGCCAACGTGGAT
Source organism: uncultured Mucilaginibacter sp. (assembly GCA_964277815.1). GTDB lineage: Bacteria > Bacteroidota > Bacteroidia > Sphingobacteriales > Sphingobacteriaceae > Mucilaginibacter. The sequence continues at coordinate 1,116 of CAXYKR010000179.1, forward strand.
ACGCTTACGTTGACGGCTACGCCAATACCACGCACATTACACTTTTCGTTGATGGGCGCGCGCGATTTGTCTATTATATCCACCCCGCCGCCTAACCGGCAACCGGTGGTTACCGAATTGCATGTATTTAATGATAAACTGATTAAAGAAGCGGTTGAGTATGAGCTGGACCGTAACGGACAGGTTTTCTTTATTCATAACCGGGTGGCCGATTTGATGCAATTGGGCGGCATGATTAGGAAGCTGGTGCCTAAAGCCCGTATTGGTATAGCACACGGGCAATTAGAGGGCGATGACCTGGAAGATGTAATGCTCAAGTTTGTGAGCCATGAGTATGATGTATTGGTGGCCACAACCATCATTGAGGCGGGCTTGGATATCCCTAACGCCAATACCATCATTATTAACCATGCCCACATGTTTGGCCTGAGCGATTTGCACCAGATGCGTGGCCGGGTGGGGCGCAGCAACAAAAAAGCATTTTGTTATTTGCTGAGCCCGCCATTGTCAACCTTAACGCCGGAGGCCCGCAAACGTTTGAGCGCCATTGAAGAGTTTAGCGATTTAGGGAGCGGCTTTAATGTAGCCATGCGCGATTTGGACATCCGCGGCAGCGGTAACCTGTTAGGTGCCGAGCAAAGTGGTTTTATTGCCGAGATTGGCTTTGAAATGTACCACAAAATACTCGACGAAGCTATACAGGAGCTGAAGGACGAAGAATTTAAAGACTTGTTTAAAGACGAGAAACCACGCCCGTTTGTGAGCTTTACGCAGATTGATACGGACATGGAAATCCTGATACCGGATGAGTATGTGACCAGCTTAACCGAGCGTTATAACCTGTATACCGAAATATCAAAACTGGAAAACGAAACCGAATTACTGGCTTTTGAAAAGCAACTGGCCGACCGTTTTGGTCCGATACCACCGCAGGTAAACGATTTGTTTAATACCATACGCCTGCAATGGCTGGGTAAAGCCATAGGCTTCGAAAAAATATCGCTTAAAAAGAATGTGCTGCGCGGATATTTTTTATCTAACCAGCAGTCGGCTTATTTTGAGTCGCCGGCATTTATGCAGGTATTGAGCTTCGTGAAAACCAATATGCGCCGGGTAAACATGAAAGAAGTGAAAAATACGCTTCGCATCAGTATCGAAGGCGTACATAGCGTAGTTGAAGCTGTAGACTTACTGAGCGAGATAGGTTTGGAAGTAGGTGTATAAAACAGTGACAGCACTGTTTTATACACCTAATCTGTTATGTATTCGCTCCAATCAATACTCCACAAACTTTTCATCAGCGTAACACCAAAGCCAGCGTTCGCCAGGCTCGGCTGATGAGGCCACCGGGTGTTGGGTTCGATGGTAATGTTTGGTCATATGTTTTTGGGGCGATGAGTCGCAGCACAAGGTTACCCCACAGGTTTGACAAACACGCAGGTGCACCCAGCTGCTATTGTTTTTAACGCACTCCTCGCAAACGTAGTCGTCGCTGGTTTTTACTTCGGTAATATCACTTAAGTGGCTGCAGAGTTGCGGTGTCATAGGCTGTAAAGTGTTTGAGATGAACTAAAATACATAATTTTAGTCGTCATCTTTAAATCGAACCAATTTCTTACGCCCCAAATCATAAATTACCCTAAATGCTTGCTGGTTATCGCCCAAATGATTAGGCGATTGGTGCAGGCTCAGGATAAACTGGCCCTTAATACGTTTGAATAGGAAGGGCGTGTAAATAATATCCAGCCTGTTGTAAATGGTTTTTGCATAAAACGAGTCGCCATAATCAACATGATGTCCCTCGCCTTTATAAAACTCATCATACAGCGCAAAGCGGCCAAAACTGGCGTACGCGCTGGCCACAAAACCCAAAGGCAGGTTCCAGCCACCACCACCCTCGTGCCGTACCCGCTCCAACGACATCATTCCGCCTGCTTCAACGGTGAGTGAGTCGAACATGGTACGATGACCAAAATTGTAACCTAATCGTACTTGCGCTGCACCATTATCGCGTATATGGTCGTTCGGGATGCCTATGGCCGGCCCTGCATCATGCAGCAACATAAAATAATGCGACAGGTA
>CAXYKR010000180.1:0-7177 GCA_964277815.1 uncultured Mucilaginibacter sp.
CTACGGTAACTTACACCTTTAATTAAATTCGCATCATGATTTGGAAGCCTTTTAAAGCGATAGCTGCCTGGCTGCACCTCTGGGTGGGTTTGGTTACCGGTTTGGTGGTAGTCATTATTTCCGTTACCGGCTGCATCCAGGTTTTTGACGAAGAGCTCTTTGAATACTTCCATCATCATTTAGTAACCGTTACCCCAACTGGCCCCGCAAGGCCGGTTGCCGAGTTGATGCAGGCTGCTCAAAAAGCAGTAGGCAAAAAAAAGCTGATTACTGATGTCCGCATTGGCGAGGCAGATAGAAGCTACATATTCACGGCATCTAAAGCAAACAAACGTAAGAATACGACGCTGAGTTATTTCAGCCAGTTTAAATATCGCGACGATATTTATGTAAACCCTTACACCGGCCAGGTGTTGGGTGTGATTGACGTACGCTACGAGTTTTTCAACATAGTGGAGCAATTGCATCGTCAATTACTACTAATTAAACCGGTTGGCAGCGTGGTAGTGGGTGTTTGCATTTTGTTGTTTTTGCTGATGATGGTTACTGGTTTTATACTTTGGTTGCCTAAAAATTATAAGCAACTAAAAAAAAGCATATCGGTAAAATGGAGCGCCAAATGGAAACGGGTAAACTACGACATGCACAACAGCTTCGGTTTCTGGGTACTACCCATAGCTATGATTATCGCAGTTACGGGGCTAACCTGGTCGTTTAAATGGTGGGAGAAGGGGATTTATAAGGCACTGGGAAGTGATAAACCAGTATCGTTGACGCGCCAGGCACCGGCAATCCAAATGGCTGACACGACAGACAACCACCTGAACGAAATGGTGAGCACCTTGCAGCAAAAATTGAAAGGCAACTACATCACCATCGGCCTGAGTTTACCCGAAAAAGACGAAAATGTGATGCGTGCATTCGTTTATCACAAACACCGCACTGATGGCTGGCGTAACATCAGCTATTATTTTTTTGATACCCGGACTGGTTTGTTGTTCGACCAGATAGCACATGCCAGTAAACCTTTAGGGCTCAAATGGCGCAATTCTAATAAAGACATTCATACTGGCCGCATTTACGGTCTGCCTACGCAAATTCTGGCTTTCTTAGCCAGCTTGGTCTGCGCATCGCTGCCGATTACCGGCTTTTTAATATGGTGGGGTAAACGAAGCGAAAAGCCCAAAGCCAAAGTGAGGCGTAAGGTAACTGAGTTGGCTGTTAACTAATTGAATGTGATTAAGTACAGGTATATAATCTTTGCATGACCCTCCTTATGCTCTTTCAATAACCTATAAAATTTCCGGTTTGATGAGTCTTTTTGTTTTCAACTGCTTGCCGATATTGTAACGAATATTTAACAACAGGCAGCCTTTAATTTAACCTGCGTTTTTTTGCATATTTGCTTTACACGTAAGTTACATGAAAAAAGCCGTTTGCTGTATTGCCTTCTTAGCCTCAGCTCTTTCCTACAATTCTGTCTCTGCTCAACAACCCAGACCCGACACTGTTGCGGCTCAAAAATGGGTAGACCAAGTCTACAAAAAACTTTCTCGGCGCCAAAAGATTGCCCAGTTGATGGTGTTGCGCCTGTCGGAAAGGCGCGGTAAAGAAGTGGTATTCTTCGACAAAGAGGTAGAAAGTGCCATGAAGAAATATAACATTGGTTCGGTTTGCCTCTTCCAGGGTACGGCTTTGCAGCAAGCCAAGGTGTTAAATCATTTGCAAAGCGTAGCCAAAACACCGCTGCTGGTATGCATTGATGGCGAGACAGGTGTGGGCATGCGCTTCAATGATGTAAAACCTTTCCCAGACCAATTAACCATTGGTGCAACGGGCGATGCTGCTATTGCCTATCATGTAGGGCAAGCCATTGCAGCGCAATGCAGGCGTGCAGGCATACAGGTTAATTACGCCCCGGTCATCGACATTAACAACAATCCTAATAACCCGGTCATTAACTTCCGTTCGTTTGGTGAGGATAAATATAAGGTAGCCTTGTTTGGAACCCGCATCATGCAGGGGATGCAGGATGGTGGCATCATGGCCTGCGCCAAGCACTTTCCGGGCCATGGAGATGTGGCGGTAGATTCACACTTGGATTTACCCGTTATTAATAAATCTATTGCCCAACTCGATTCGTTAGAGTTATATCCGTTCCGGGCGCTTATCAACCAAAACGTGGGTAGCATGATGGTGGCGCACTTATATATTCCGGCCATTGATACTACACGCAACCAGGCGACCTCATTGTCCAAAAAAAATGTCACCGGTTTACTGCGCGACGACCTAAAGTTTAAGGGCATCACCTTTACTGACGCTCTTGAAATGAGAGGTGTAGCCAAGTTCTATCCGCAGGGCGAAGCTGCTGTACAATCGCTCATCGCCGGTAACGATATGCTCTGCCTGCCTGGTGACGTAAAGGGCAGCATCAAAAAAATACGCAAGGCCATCAGGCAAGATAAATTGAGCTGGGACGATATCAATGCTAAAGTAAAAAAAGTGCTGCTGGCCAAGTATAACCTGGGGCTGGACACCATCAAAGCAATCGATACCTTAAACATTGCTGCCGATTTGAATAAAGACATCAATACCGAAAAAAAAGAAGTTTATACGAACGCCATTACGCTTGTTACCCGGCAGGATAGCAGCATGCTGCCGCTTCGGGGTAAAAAAAAAATCGCCTATGTGGGTTTAGGTTTAAGCGAGGCTAACCATTTTGCCGAACGGGTTAAGCAAACATTTAACGCAGACTGCTACTACCTGAGTTACCAGGACGACAGTTTGAAAGCAGATGGGCTGTTAAAACAACTCAGCAATTACGATGCAGTGGTGGTTGGCTTGCATAAATATGCCAAGTACCCGGCAAAAAACTTCGGTATCAGCAACGCAGCCGTGCGGGTTTTAAACGAGGTAAAGCAAAAGCCAAATACCGTTGCCCTGGCTTTTGGCAATCCGTACGCGATTAAAAATATGATTGGTGCCCGTAACCTGGTGGCCTGTTACGAAGATGACAGCCTGATGCATGATGTTGCCATCAACCTGCTTGCCGGCAAACTCACCGCCAAAGGCAAGCTTCCTGTTACCGTTGGTCCGTACCATTACGGCTCGGGCATCATTACTAATGACTACCTGCCCTTGGTACAAGCAAGCCAGGTTGGGCTGGACAGCAGCATGCTGCAGCGCATTGATATCATTGCGGCTAATGCCATCCAAAAAGGGGCTACACCCGGTTGCGTAGTATTGGTTGCCAAAAATGGTAAAATTGGCTTTATGAAAGCCTACGGCCATTTAAATTATGACGGTAAAGATGCTGTAACGCCACAAACTGTTTATGATCTGGCTTCCGTTACTAAAATCAGCGCCACCAATGTTTCGGTAATGAAGTTATATGAAGAAGGTAAGCTCGACATTGCCAAAACGCTGGGCGATTACCTGCCTTGGGTACGAGGCACGGATAAAGCCGGTTTAAAGCTATCAGACGTTTTGCTGCACCAGGCAGGTTTAGTATCATTCATTCCGTTTTACCGCGAAACCATCGATGTCAAAACGGGCAAGCCCAAACCCAGATTTTACAAAAAACAGCCGGATGCTTTGTACAATGTACGGGTAGCTGACGAAATGTATATGCGGCACGACTGGCTGGACACCATCAAGAAACGCATCATCACCAGCAAATTGGGACCGGCCAACAAATATGTTTACAGCGATAACGACTTTATATTTTTAGGCAAGGTAGTAGAACAAATTACTGGCATGCCACTGGACGAGTACGTTCGCCAAACATTTTACCTGCCACTGGGTATGACCAGCACTACATTCAAACCGTTGGAGCATGAGCCTATCAATATCATTGCACCTACCGAGAACGAAAAGATTTTCCGTTTGCAGCACCTGCAGGGCGACGTGCACGACCCTGGAGCAGCCATGTTTGGTGGGGTAGCCGGCCATGCTGGTTTATTTAGCAATGCTTACGATTTGGCACAACTGTACCAATTATTGTTAAACGGCGGCGAACTAAACGGTGTGAGATTATTTAAAAAAGAAACCATAGATTTCTTTACGGCGTATCACAGCATCATCAGTCGTCGTGGAATGGGCTTTGATAAGCCAGAAAAGGACAACGCTACCCGTAAAGACCCTTACCCTACATTAAGCGCATCGCCTTTAACTTTTGGACATACCGGCTTTACCGGCATTGGCGTTTGGGCCGACCCTAAGTATAATTTGTTATACATTTTTATGTCGAACCGGGTAAATCCGGATGGTGGAGACAACAACAAACTCAGCACGCTAAATGTCCGTTCCGACATCCAGGAAACCGTGTATCAGGCTATGTTTAAATACGAAAAAGACCATCTGCCGAAACCCGTGTCACCGGTTAAAAAATCAGTCAAAAAAGTTAAAGCCAAAAGATAGCATTGATTAACAATTCAAGAGCCGGCTTCTACTTATGGGCCGGCTTTTTTATGCGCGTATTTTGCCTGCTGAGAGATAGCCAGAACCTGATATTCGAGATATAAAAAAAGCCGCCCTGCTTAAGCAAGACGGCTCATTAAGTGGAGCTTTAACTGGGTTAACGCTTAGCTTTTAGGATTTAAAGCTTCAGTAATTCGGTCTGATAAATCCTGTAAGTGATAGGTGCTCATCGAATCAGAAATATTTGCTGACTTGATTAAACTGTTGATGGACCGCAGTTGCGCTTTGGCTACCGAAACGGCATCAGTTTGTTCCAACTCGCGCGGGGCAGCACCACGACCGGCAAACACGACAGTTTGTGTAGCAGCAGGCTGAGGTTTAACAATGTCAATCAACTTGTCTACATATAACTTTTGCAGGTTACGACGGTAAACATCAATAGCTTTTCCGCTCTTTACTTCGCGGAAAATCATATTCTGCATGTCACCCATAAAGTCTGTTACTTTATAAGCTTTGTTGCCATCTACCGCCTCAAACGTAACCAGTTTATTAAACACGCGCGGTGTAACTAAGCGGCCTAATACGGCATCCTGACGGGCATAAATTACCTGCATGGGGTTCATGCCAATATCGCTCAGTACCTGCTGATTAAGCAACCAGGTTGGCGTGGTAAACAATTGCTTGTCCAAAAACGCCATCGCCTCGCGTTGCGTAGAAGCTGGCGTGTATTCGTAAACTACACCGGCCTGGTCGGTAGTTTTAGGGTTTTCGTAAATTCCGCCAATGTTTTTAGCTACGTGGCCCATGTAGCGACCAAATTGGGTAGTCAGCTGGTTGTACATGTTCTCCAAGTCGTCGTAACCTTCGCCTGTTTCTTTAGTCCACTCCGGTAATTTAACCAAAATACGCTGCAGGTTTTTGATGCCATACGTGCTGGCTACCATGGCATTGTCGCTCAAATCCTCGTTTTGCGAGTGCGGGTCATCCGGGTTGGTTTCGGTACCAAACCAGAGTCTGCGGTTTTTGGCGCTTTCTACGGTCATCTTGTTAAGTTCCTCTTTTTCGGCATCCGGTCCTTTATTGCCAAGGTATTTATAGCCCCACTCAATAGCCCACTTGTCGTAATCGCCTATGCGCGGGTACAAGCCTTTAGCGGTGATGTTGTCTTCGGGCTGGGCTATGTAGTTGAAACGTGCATAGTCCATGATAGATGGCGTATGGCCATTGGCTTCTACAAACGCTTTGTCGCGCAGCTTTTCTACCGGCACGCTCGAGCTTGAGCCGTAATTGTGGCGAAGGCCTAAGGTGTGTCCCACTTCGTGAGAAGAAACAAAGCGAATCAAGTCGCCCATCAGCTTATCATCAAACGTCATTTTGCGGGCACGCGGGTCAACAGCAGCCGTTTGGATGAAGTACCAGTCATGCACCAGTTTCATTACGTTGTGGTACCAATTGATATGCGTTTCCAGGATTTCGCCGCTGCGCGGGTCGGAGATGTGCGGTCCGCTGGCATTTTCGGTTTCTGATGGTTTGTAAACAATCACCGAGTGACTGGCATCTTCCATGCTCCAAGTTGAATCCTGTTTTGATGTAGGCGCCACTTTAGCGACGATTGCATTTTTAAAACCGGCTTTTTCAAACGCCTTTTGCCAGTCGTTTACGCCTGCAATTAAGTAGGGTACCCATTTTTTTGGGGTTGCCGGGTCGATGTAATAAACAATTTGCTTTTTAGGCTCTACCAGTTCACCGCGTTTGTACTTGGCCATGTCGGCATCCTTTGGCTCTAGGCGCCAGCGGGCAATCAGCTGCACATCTTTTACGCCCTGAGGGTTCAAGTCAAAATCGGTATAGCTGCTGGTAAAGTAACCTACGCGAGGGTCAAAATAACGGCCTTTCATTGGCACCTTAGGTAAAATTACCAATGAGGTATTTAACTCAACGGTTACCGAACCATTAGCAGCGTTACCGCCCATGGCAGCAACCGGTGCGCCAGCACGCCCAAATGGTGATTGAGCCGCTGTTAAGCCGTAAGTTTTTACCGTGTTTATCTCCACATTGTTGCTAAAGCTACGTACGTTTTCGATATAGCTACGGTCGGAAATCAGGTTGCCCAGGCGGATGCGCTGTTTGCCTTGCGGTGAACCAAAAAAGAATATCTCGTTGTCGCCATTGATATAATCGGTCATATCAATTACGCTACCTTTGGAGTCGGGCGAAAACGCAGCAATATTAAATGCAGCGGCAATGGCCTGGATGTTGGAACGCTGTACTGCCTGGTACATAGCCTTAGTGCTGTCCGGACTGTAAGCCCGGAAAGATACCTTACGCATAAAAATGCGGTTGGCCGGTCCCTTTTCAAAACGGATTACGCTGCTGCCAATCTGGTCGCCGGCATAGCCATCGGCTTCGCGCACTTCAGCACCGGCACGTGATATGCGGCTTACCACCAAGATGTCGCGGTTAAGCACGCTGTCGCCAATCTCGAAATAATATTTATCGTCTATTTTGTGTGTTTTAAACAGACCTTTGCGGGTAACGGCTTTTTCGGTAATAACAGATTTGTAGGGGCGGGGCTGTGCACGTTGTTGTGCTGCCAAACCTGCAAAGCCGCCAGGGATAGCAGCACGGCGCGCGGTGCTATCGGTACGGCCCTGGCCGAACGAAGTAGCGACCACGGCAGCGAACACCATGCTGAGTAAAATTTTGTTCATTTTAGGGGTTAATTAATTTTCAACTAAATGTACATCAAAGAAAAACA
>CAXYKR010000181.1:0-17835 GCA_964277815.1 uncultured Mucilaginibacter sp.
GCCGGTATACCCGGGCATGATGTAGAAGATGTTACCTTAGAAAACATTGACATTACTTACGAAGGTACGGCCGCCAAAGATTACGGCAGTTTTAACGTTGCTGATTTAAAAAACATTCCCGAAGTAACCGGCGATTATCCTGAGTTTTCGATGTTTGGCGAACTGCCGGTTTGGGGTTTTTACATCAGGCACGCCAGTGGTATCAACTTCAAAAATGTAAAACTCAATTATCAAAAAAATGACTTACGCAAGGCCTTAATTGCCGACGATGTGAAGAAGTTAAATATCGACGGTTTGAGCCTCAATAAATCGCAGGCTACCCCGGCGGTAGTCATCAATAATTCGCCTGATGCATCAATTAAACAGATGAGTGTTGCCGGCAAAGTCAGTAAAGTATATCCGTTAATCCATAGCCATTAATATATTTATTGTTTAATGAAAGTTAAAAAGTTACCAGCCCTATTTGCACTTGCCTTACTACCCTTATTGTCTGCAGCCCAAACGGTTGAGCAAACCTCTTATGCACTAATTAACCGTGTAATTCCGGCTAAGGCCAGTTGGTTTCAAGTGCAGCAAATTGCTTCCAAAACAGGGAAAGATTATTTTGAGATTGAAAGTAAAAACGGCAAAATAGAGTTGCGCGGCAACAACGGCGTAGCCGTGGCTTCAGCCTTGTATTATTACCTGACCGAATACGCGCACTGCCAGATTACCTGGAACGGTACTAATTTAAAACTGCCTGCAAAAGCACCGGCCGTACCGCGTAAGGTGGTAAAAAATACACCTTACAACTATCGTTATTATTTAAATTATTGTACCTACAACTACAGCATGAGCTGGTGGGACTGGAAACGCTGGGAAAAGGAAATTGACTGGATGGCCATGCACGGCATCAACATGCCGTTGGCCTTAACCGGGCAGGAATATACCTGGTACGAAGTATACAAAAGCATGGGCTTTACCGATAAAGACCTGAGCGGCTTTTTCTGCGGTCCGGCTTATTTTTCGTGGTTTTGGATGGGCAATTTAGATGGATGGGGTGGCCCGTTGCCGGTTAGCTGGATGACCAGTCACCGCGATTTGCAACAAAAAATATTGAAGCGCGAAAGAGCCATGGGCATGAAACCCGTGCTGCAATCATTCACCGGCCACGTGCCGGCATCTTTCAAAACCCGTTTCCCGGCGTCAAAATTAAAGCAAACCAACTGGACTAACGGCTTTGACAATACCTATATTCTGGATACCGAAGACCCGATGTTTGAGAAAATAGGGCGTAAGTTTTTAGAAGTTCAAACCCGGCTTTACGGCACCGACCATTTGTACTCGGCCGATACGTTTAACGAAAACGAGCCGCCGACAGATGATCCTGCCTACTTGTCTGCCCTAAGCAACAGGGTATACCAGGCCATGAGCAAAGCCGACCCCAAAGCCATTTGGGTAATGCAGGGCTGGTTGTTTTATAGCGACCGCAAATTCTGGAAAACCCCTCAGATTAAAGCATTGCTGGAGGCCGTACCTAACGACCACATGATTATGCTGGATTTAGCTACCGAGATTGAGCCGGTTTGGAAACGTACCGACGCTTATTACGGCAAGCCCTGGATTTGGAACATGCTGCACAACTTTGGCGGCAATATATCGATGTTTGGCCGTATGGAAGGTGTTGCCGAAGGACCTGCCGCCGCCCTTAAAGACCCCGCTTCGGGCAAAATGGAAGGTATCGGCTTAACTATGGAAGCTATTGAGCAAAACCCGGTGTTGTATGAATTGATGACGAAACATACGTGGCAGAACACGTCAATACCTATAGACAGCTGGTTGAGCGAATATATTTTAAACCGTTACGGCAGCAAAAACCAACATGCGGTAAATGCATGGCAGGTATTGAAGCGTACGGCTTATAATGGTAAAGAAATTCGCGATGGGGCCGAGTCTATCATTACCGGTAGGCCTACGTTTGACAGTGCTACGGTTTGGACCAAAACTAAGTTGAACTACAATCGCAAAGATTTACTGCCCGCCTGGGACGAAATGATGCTGGCGGCCCCCGCCTGTAGAAACAGCGATGGTTTTGCTTATGATTTGGTTGATGTGACCCGCCAGGTACTGGCCAACTATGCAGGCCCTTTACAGCGCAAATGGGTTAAAGCTTACCAGGATAAGAATAGCGCCGATTTTAAAAAATACAGCAATGAGTATCTACAGTTGATTACCGATATGGACATGCTGTTGGCTACCCGTAAAGACTTTTTACTGGGCCCTTGGCTGGCTGATGCCCGCAACTGCGGAACCACAACTGCCGAAAAAGACTTATACGAGAAAAATGCCCGCGACTTGATAACGCTTTGGGGCGATAAAAATAGTCCGTTGCATGAGTACTCTTGTCGCCAATGGAGCGGTTTACTTAACGGCTTTTATAAAGTACGCTGGGAGAGGTTTTTTGCAGAAGTTGAGCAGTCTATCAAACAACAAAAAGAAATGGACGTGCAGGCTTTTGATAAAAGCATCCGTAACTGGGAGTGGGATTGGGTAAATGCGCATAACCCGTATCCAACTGTTACGAAAGGCGAAAGCATTACGGTAGCACAGCAGCTTTACAAAAAGTATCATAACACTATCCTGGCTGCTTTATGAGTGTACCGGTAAAACCAAAAGCCGAAAGGCTGATGTCTTTAGATGCGCTTCGTGGCTTTGATATGTTCTGGATTATCAGCGGCGAGGGGCTGATTCATGCTTTAGCCAAAGCTATACAATGGCCGTCATTGTTTTGGATGTCGGGTCAGTTGCACCATACCGATTGGGATGGCATTACCTTTTATGACATGATATTCCCGCTGTTTCTGTTCATTGCGGGTGTAAGTATGCCATATTCTATGCAGGGTAAATTGGCCTCAGAGGGGAAGGGCAAAATCTATAAAACCATGTTACGACGTACCTTGATACTGGTTTTTTTAGGCGTAGTAGTCAATGGCTTGTTAAAGTTTAACGGCTACGAAAACACTCGTTTTGCCAGTGTGTTAGGTCGTATTGGTTTGGCTTGGTTTTTTGCCGGGCTCATCTATTTAAACTTCGACCTCAAAGGGCAGATTGTTTGGTTTTGGGGATTGCTGATAGGGTATTGGGCGGCTATGATGTTTATCCCGGTACCAGGTTACGGTGCAGGTATACTTACCATGAACGGCAGTTTAGAGTCGTATGTAGACAGGCTGCTGTTACCCGGTCGTTTGCACGATGGCGTGCACGACCCGGAAGGCGTTTTGTCTACCATACCCGCCATCAGTACGGCCTTGTTAGGAGTTTTTACCGGGCAGTTTCTAAAGTTTACCTCTCCTAATTGGCCTATGCTTAAAAAGGGCATAGCATTAATCGGCGCAGGTATTGTATTGATTGCCTTAGGATGGTTGTGGAATTTTAATTTTCCTATCAACAAGCGTTTGTGGAGCAGTTCGTTCGTGTTATATGTAGGTGGTTTTAGCTTACTGTTTTTGGCGGTGTTTTACTTAATTGTTGATGTGGCTAAATTACGTAAGTGGGCGTTTCCGTTTATACTGATTGGCAGTAACTCTATCCTTATCTACCTGGCGGCCGAAGGGGCAGTAAATTTTTTACATACCGCTAATTATGTTTTCGGCGGATTGATAAATCACGCTCCGTTACTATGGCAGCCGGTGTGGACGGCAGCTGCCATTATTGTGGTTCAACTGGCACTGTTGTATTTCCTTTACAAAAACAAAATATTCTTAAAAATATAAACATCCGCTATGCTAAACATCAATAGCAGGATTGCCAAACTATGCAGTGGCTTGCTCATAACGCTGCTACCAGCCATACGGCCTGCACAGGCGCAAACCAATTTGCATCAATATGTAGATCCACGTATTGGGTCTGAAGGAGTTGGTCGCGTGTTCATTGGGCCGTCATACCCCTTTGGTATGGTAAAACCAAGTCCCGACTGTACACCCCGTCCCAACAGCGGCTGGCTGCCTGAACCCGCACCGGTTACCGGTTTTGGACAGGTGCATGTAAGCGGCACAGGTGGTGGCCCCAAATACGGTAATATCCTCATCATGCCGTTTACCGGTGTACTGACCGAAATTGACCATTCGTCGATGCGTCAGGATGAAAAAATGGCTTTGGGTTATTACAGTGTGATGCTGAAAAAGCATAACATTAAAACCGAAATTACCACCGCCGAAAAAGCATCGTTCTACAAATTTACCTACCCTAAAAATGCCACTAAGGCGCTGGCTATTGATGCCGGTTTCTTTTTAGGGGAGCAGCCGGTGCCTGATGCCCGCGAAGCCCAGCAATTTGTAGGTTCCGAAATTGAGGTAGTATCTGACACCGAGGTGCGGGGCTACAGCCGTATCAGGGGCGGGTGGAACAACGGCGCAGCTTACACGGTTTATTTTGATGCCGTATTTGATCAGCCAATGCAAAACTTTTCAACCTGGAAAGGTACGCAGCTGCATCCAGGCATAAAGCAACAGTTTGATTCCGGACAAAAAACTGGCGTTTTGTTAGCTTTCAAAAAAGGCTCCACTGATACAGTTAAAGTAAAAGTCGGCATCTCTTTCGTGAGCGAGGGTAAGGCTAAAGACAACATTGAGCAGGATATACCTCACTGGAGTTTTGAGAAAACACTGGCCCAACTGCAAAACACCTGGAACGGTTTACTAAGCCGCATTGAGATTAACAAAGATGCGACCATCGACCAGAAAAAGATGTTTTATACAGGCTTGTATCACACTATGCTGATGCCGGTTAACCGTACGCACGAAAACCCCTTATGGAACGGCGACGAGCCATACTACGATGACTTTTACGCCATCTGGGACACGTTCAGGTCGTCTAACCCGCTGATTACTCTGATTTCGCCGAAACGCGAAACCGAGATTGTAAATGCGCTATTGAATATTTACAAGCACGACGGCTACATGCCCGACGCGCGGAGCGGTAACTACAACGGCCGTACGCAGGGTGGTTCTAATGCCGAAGTATTGATAGCAGATGCTTATGCTAAAGGCTTAACGGGTATCAATTACAACGTGGCATTGGAGGCCATGTTGAAAGATGCAACCGTACCATCGGGCGGAATTGAAGAAAAAGAAGGCCGCGGCGGCTTGCTGGAGTATAACAAATTAGGTTACGTGCCCTATCACATCCCACGCGCCGGTAATCGGACTACCGACTATGCCTACGAAGATTACTGCATAGCAATGGTAGCCAAAGGCTTGGGCAAAACGGCAGTTTACCAACGCTTCATTAAACAGGCCGATAATTGGCGCAACTTATGGCGGGATGATTACACCCAGCACGGCGCCAAAGGTTTCATTATGCCTAAAGATTCGGCGGGACGTTGGTTGGATACTATACCATATGGTACGTCGGTTAATCAGCATCCCACCTTTACTTACACGCCTTTGAGTCACGAGTACCCTTGGTACGTTTGTCACTGGTGTGGCTTTTTTTACGAGGCCACTTCTTGGGAATACTCTTTGAGCATCCCTCATCAAGTTCCTGCGTTGGTTGAAAAATCGGGCGGCAGGGAAGCGTTTAAGCGACGGCTAGATACGTTATTTGATAAGAAATTCTACAATGTAGATAACGAACCTTCATTTTTAACGCCTTGCTTGTACCATTGGATTGGTCGCCCTGACTTAAGTACCAAACGTATCCGGCAAATTGTAACCGAAAGCTTTAATACCACGCCAACCGGTTTGCCGGGTAACGATGATTCGGGAGCCATGTCGTCTTGGCTGGCATTCCAGATGATGGGCTTTTATCCCAACGCCGGGCAATCGTACTACCTGCTCAATTCGCCCATGTTAAAACAGGTTACCTTGCACCAGGAGAACGGTAAGGATTTTACCATCACCGCCAAAAATTTATCCGCCGCCAATATGTACATCAAATCGGCCAGGCTAAATGGTAAAGACTATAACCAGGCCTGGATTCAGCACACCGATATTGTAAACGGTGGCCAGTTGGTTTTTGAGATGACGGACAAGCCAACCCAATGGGGAACCCAGATTCTACCACCTAACAATAATTAACAGAAACATGAAAAAGCTATTGATTTTTTTATTGTTGGCGGGGCAAGCGTTGGTACTTAAAGCGCAGCAAAACGTTTCGGTAATACAGGGCAGTGTTGTTGGCTATAATCTTAAACTTCACGGGCAAACCGTGGCCATGACCCTGCAGGTAACACGGTTATCAGATAGCGTGATTTTGGATTGGAAAATAAGGAACACCGCTACCGGCCGGTATGTTATATTGCCCGGTGCCGTTAGCAAAGCCAACAGGCTGAACTTTGTGCAACCTGAGCCAAATACAACCGTAACGTTAGCTAACCAAACTTTCTTCTTTATATCCAGAGAGGCTTTCAAAAGTTTGATAAGCCGCAAAAGTTACCAGTACGATAATACGTTATATGACCTGAAAGGTGATGGCAAACCGGAAAACATCACTCTGGATGGAAAAGTCATCAGTGTGTTACATGTGGCTGCACGCAACGAAACCACCGAATACTGGATATTAAATAACCCCGATTTTCCGTTACTATGCCGTATAACCGGTAACTCTTTAGAGGTTAATGCGGAAATCACCTCATTAAATTAAACATGAAACGCAGAGATTTTGTAATAGGCACTACGCTTTCCGCCTTAAGTGCATCGTTTATTGCTCCTTTAGAAAGTTTGGCCGAAGAGCAGGTAACGTACATCGAGAGCGAAGACCTTTCGGCAAGTGCGAGCTTAACCAATGGTTATCCGCTTAACTTTATGGCCATTGGCGACTGGGGCCGTAACGGCGAGTATAACCAGGTAGAGGTGGCTAAGCAAATGGGCGACTGGGGCAAAGCCAATCCTAACAACTTCATCATTTCTGTTGGCGACAATATGTATCCCAAAGGTGTGATTAGCGAGCTCGACCCGTTATGGCATTACAACTTCGAAAACGTTTATACGGCGCATTCTTTACAGGTTGACTGGTTTCCGGTGTTGGGTAACCACGATTATGTATCAGACCCGGATGCCCAGATACGTTACTCTAAAGTAAGCCGCCGCTGGAATATGCCTTCACGCTATTACAGCAAAGAAGTGTCTTTAGGTGAGGGTAAAGGCAAGGCGTTGTTTGTTATGATTGATACCCAGCCCATCATTTACGATATTAAAGACCAGGAGCCTCAAAAGCAACTGGCCTGGATTAATAAAACGCTCAGCGAAGCCAGTGCCGATGTAAAATGGAAAATTGTGGTGGGTCATCACCCGCATTACACCGCCGGGCCGCGTGCCAAAAATTATGATACCTTGGCTATCCGCAAAGCGCTCAGCAGTATTTTTGAACAAAATAAAGTGGATGTTTACCTGGCCGGGCACGACCACTCCTTGCAACACCTAAAACCGGAAGGCCCGACCAATATATTTATCACCGGTGCGGGCTCCGAACTTACCGCTGTTACGCCGGGCACACAATACAGTAAATTCCAAGCATCCGAAAACGGCTTTATGTATTTTTCGGTAAGTGCCGAAAAGATGGCGGTTAAAGTCATCAACTACGAGGGCAAGGTGCTGTATAACACTACGCTAAGTAAAGTATAACAAATTTGCCGGTCTAAAGCCGGCAAATTTTGTTTTAAATCAATCGTAAATCGTTTTTGTGATTTTTAACCACCTGAATAAAAAAAGTTAACATCAGGTTGCATTTAAGTATAAAAAGATATATTTGTTAAGTGACCTGTTGATTTTGAGCTTGTGCTTAACAAGGTGAGTTGATGCAAAGGTGCCTGCTCTAAGATGAGGCATCTAAAACAAGACGAAGTGTTAAGCTCAACACAAAAGCGTGTTTTCTGACGGTTTGCAAAGGCAAATCAAGACCAATTATAACCAATAAACCTTTTTATGGCAGATAATACTTATGACGCTATTGTCGTCGGTTCCGGTATTTCTGGTGGTTGGGCCGCCAAAGAATTGACCGAGAAGGGGTTAAAAACATTATTGCTTGAGCGGGGGCGTAATATTGAGCACATCAAAGATTACGTAAATGCCAATAAAGCTCCCTGGGAGTTTGAGCACCGCGGCAACCGTACGCAAAAGATGATTGAGGACTACCCGGTACTCAAGCGCGACTATGTACTCAATGAATCTAATCTGGATTACTGGGCGAGCGATAAAGAGAGCCCATACATCGAAAAACAACCTTTTGACTGGTTTAGAGGTTACCACGTAGGCGGTCGCTCGCTGATGTGGGGACGGCAATCTTACCGCTGGCATAATAACGACTTTGAAGCCAACGCTAAAGACGGCATCGCCGTAGATTGGCCCATCCGCTATGCCGACCTGGCGCCCTGGTACAGTTATGTAGAAAAGTTTGCTGGCATCTCGGGTAATCGCGATGGCGTTCCGATTTTACCGGATGGCGACTTTATGCCACCTATGGAAATGAACGTGGTGGAGAAAGACGTGGCTAAACGCATCAAAGAACATTACAAAGGTAACCGGCACATGATTATAGGCCGCACAGCCAACATCACCCAGCCGCACGAGGGTAGGGTAAACTGCCAGTACCGTAACAAATGCTGGTTAGGCTGCCCGTATGGTGCTTATTTCAGTACCCAGTCATCAACCTTGCCGGCCGCCATGAAAACCGGCAATCTTACGCTAAGGCCATGGAGTATTGTGGTAAAGGTGATTTATGATAAAGATACCAAGCTGGCCAAAGGGGTAGAGGTTTTAGATGCCGAAACGAACAAAACCTATGAGTACTTCGCCAAAATCGTGTTCCTCAACGCATCCACCATCAACACAGCTGCTATACTCATGAATTCGGCTACAGATGTATGGCCCGAAGGTTTGGGCAGCAGCAGCGGAGCATTGGGGCATAACATCATGGACCACCACCTCAATGTAGGCGCTTCAGGTATGGTTGAAGGTTATGAAGATAAATATTACTTTGGTCGCAGGGCCAACGGCATTTATGTGCCGCGCTATCGTAACCTTAACGGCGAAAAGCGCGATTATATACGCGGTTTTGGTTACCAGGGTGGCGCCGGCCGCGAGCGCTGGAGCCGCGACATTCCTGAAATGAATATTGGCGGCGAGTTTAAAGATGCTTTAAGCGAACCTGGTAGCTGGACTATGGGTATTGGCGGCTTTGGCGAAACCCTGCCTTACCACGAAAACCGTATGTGGTTGGATAAAACCAAAAAAGACAAGTGGGGAATGCCGGTGCCGGTAATTGATGCTGTAGTACGCGATAACGAAAAGAAAATGCGTATTGACATGATGAACGATGCCGCCGAAATGTTAGAGGCTGCAGGCGTAAAAAACGTCAATAAGTACCAGAACGAGGCTGTATTAGGTAAAGGTATACACGAGATGGGAACCGCCCGCATGGGACGCGACCCTAAAACATCTGTACTAAACGGCTTTAACCAGGTTTGGGATGCCAAAAACGTTTACGTGACTGATGGTGCAGCCATGACATCGGCTGCCTGCCAAAACCCGTCGCTCACCTACATGGCGCTTACCGCACGTGCGGCAGACCATGCCGTATCAGAACTTAAAAAAATGAACATCTAACCATCAACCTATGGACAGGAGAGAAGCAATAAACCGGGTGGCCTTACTGTTTGGCGGTACGGTTATCGGAGCCGAGTTCTTTTTATCGGGATGCAAAAGCGGCAGTTCTTTTGATACCGCCGACCTTTTTGATAAAGATACCGTAGCTTACATGAACCAGATAGGCGAAACCATTTTACCGCAAACGTCAACACCGGGCGCGGCAGCAGCCAATGTAGGTGGTTTTATGGCTATTATGGTGCGCGATTGCTATGATACCAATGACCAGAAAGTTTTTAAAGAAGGCCTGAAAAAGCTTGACGAGGTCTGCGTAAAAAAGTTTGACAAAGGCTTTATGAAAGCCGAAGATGGTCAGCGTACCGCTTTGCTTAACGAACTGGATAAAGAACAAAAGGAGTATAGCAAAACCAAAAAGGAGGATGCGCCCAACCATTACTTTACTATGCTAAAGCAACTGACGCTATTGGGCTATTTTACCTCAGAAGTGGGTTGCACCAAAGCGTTGCGCTATCTGCCTGTTCCGGGTAAATATGTAGGCGACTACCCATATATGAAAGGCGATAAAGCCTGGGCGCTGGCTTAAAATATTACTAATGAGATTAAAACTCGGAATGATAGGCGGCGGTCAGGGGGCTTTTATTGGCGCCGTTCACCGCATAGCCGCGCGCATTGATGATGAATATGAGCTGGTTTGCGGCGCTTTTAGCAGCAATGCTGCCAAATCAAAAGCCAGCGGATTAGCATTGGGTTTGGCCGAAAATCGTGTTTATAGTTCGTACCACGAATTGATAGAACAGGAAAAGGCGCTGCCCGAAGATGTCAGGGTGCAAGTAATTAGTATTGTTACGCCCAATCACGTACACTTTGAGCCGGCTAAATTAGCGCTCGAAAGTGGTTTTGATGTGGTGATTGATAAACCTGCAACATTCACCTTAGCCGAAGCCAAACAACTGCAAGAAGTTATTGCGCGTACAGGTAAATCATTATGCCTTACGCATACCTACACCGGGTATCCGATGGTAAAACAGGCCCGTCAGTTGGTAGCTGAAGGTAAAATAGGTAAGGTGCGTAAAGTTTACGTGGAGTATCCGCAGGGCTGGTTAAGTGCCTTTGAGGAAGACAATAAAGACAATAAACAAGCTGCCTGGCGCACCGACCCATCTAAAAGTGGTATTGCCGGGGCTATGGGCGACATTGGCACCCACGCCTTTAACCTGGCCGAATACATAACCGGTTTAAGCGTAAGCCAACTATGTGCAGACATCAACACCGTGGTCGAAGGCCGCAAACTGGATGATGACGGAGCGGTATTGTTAAAATTTAACAACGGTGCAAGCGGTGCTTTAATGGCCACTCAGATTGCTACCGGTGCCGAAAATAATGTAAAAATCAGGGTTTATGGCGAAGGTGGTGGGGTTGAATGGCAGCAAGACGACGCCAACTCTTTGATAATACGCTATCCTGATAAACCAAGTGAGATATGGCGTACCGGCGGTGGCTACAACGGCAGTTTCGCCAACCATAATACACGTACGCCAGCCGGTCATCCCGAAGGCTACCTGGAAGCATTCGCCAACTTGTACCGAAACTTTGCACAAACGCTTAAAGCGAAAATGAAAGGCGAAGAGCCTACCGCAGAGCAATTGGATTATCCCGGTATACAGGAGGGAGTAAGAGGCATGGCCTTTATTGAAAACGTCATTGCTTCGGGCAAATCCGAACAAAAGTGGACACCATTTAACATCTAAACTATGGTAACTATTAAAGGTCCGGCCATTTTTATAGCGCAGTTTATTGGTAACGATGCGCCTTTTAACGATTTAAAATCGATTGCTCAGTGGGCGGCCGGTTTAGGATATAAAGGCCTGCAACTGCCTACCGGTGATGCACGGTTTATCAACCTGCAACAGGCCGCCGAAAGTAAAACTTATGCCGACGAACTAAACGGCATTGTTCAGGAAGCCGGTTTACAAATTACCGAATTATCTACCCATACCCAAGGGCAACTGGTGGCTGTAAACCCCGTTTACGACCAGTTATTTAATGGCTTTGCGCCTGCTGAATATCATCATGATATGAAGGCCCGCCAGCAGTGGGCGGTGCAGCAGGTAAAGTATGCAGCCAAAGCTTCTCAAAATCTGGGTTTAAGTGCAAGCGTTACCTTTAGCGGTGCGCTGGCCTGGCCATATTTATACCCATGGCCGCAGCGACCTGCCGGTTTAGTAAATGAAGCGTTTGACGAACTTGCCCGCCGCTGGACACCAATACTTGACTACTACGACGAATGCGGTATCGACTTGTGTTA
The DNA here is from genome assembly GCA_964277815.1 of uncultured Mucilaginibacter sp. GTDB lineage: Bacteria > Bacteroidota > Bacteroidia > Sphingobacteriales > Sphingobacteriaceae > Mucilaginibacter. The sequence goes on from CAXYKR010000181.1 coordinate 11,887, forward strand.
TGAAATACATGCCGGAGAAGACCTGCACGATGGTATCACTTACGAAATGTTTTTAGACCGGGTAAACCAACACCCGAGGGCTAACTTGCTATACGACCCATCGCACTTTGTGCTGCAATGTCTCGATTATTTGGAGTATATCGACATTTACCACGAGCGCATTAAAATGATGCATGTTAAAGATGCTGAGTTCAATCCGAGTGGTAGGATGGGCGTTTACGGCGGCTATCAAAATTGGGTAGACCGAGCCGGTCGTTTCCGCTCGCTGGGCGACGGTCAGGTTGACTTCAAACAGATTTTCAGCAAAATGGCCCAGTATGATTTTCCGGGATGGGCCGTGCTGGAATGGGAGTGTGCGCTTAAACATCCTGAAGACGGCGCCCGTGAAGGCGCGCAGTTTATCAAAGACCACATCATCAGGGTAACCGACCGCGTTTTTGATGATTTTGCCTCGTCGGGTACGGATGCATCCCTCAACAAAAAAATATTAGGAATTTAAAATCCCTTATCATCTATGATACGAAGAACATTTTTAATTACGTCCATCAGCCTTATGGTTGCCATTATTGCCTCCTGCGGGGGCGGCGCAAAACAAGATAAAGTGAGCGCCGATACTACTATTGGTAACGACCAGTCGGCCGTAGCGCACAACACCAATGCCATTCAGGACACTACAGGCAGTATTGGTACCGAAAATACCAGCACTACCAACGCATCATCATCTAAAGGTGCTGCGCTGATTGCAAAATCCGATTGTTTGACTTGCCACAAAGAACATGATAAGCTATTGGGGCCATCGTACGCCGAGGTAGCCAAAAAGTACAATTCGAAAGACATTGATAAACTGGCCGATAAAATTATTAAGGGCGGTGCCGGGAGCTTCGGTGATGTACCAATGTCGCCGCATCCCACGGTTTCGGTAGACGATGCCCGCGAGATGGTTAAATATATACTCACCGTAAAGTAGCACATCTATGAATGCATCAGTAAGAATAAGATTGTCAGTAATGATGTTCCTGGAATTTTTTATCTGGGGGGCGTGGTTTGTTACTTTGGGTACCTACCTGCTTAACAATTTAAAAACTAGCGCCACCGAGGTAGGCGTGGCTTACCTAACGCAATCTATAGGGGCTATTGTTGCACCTTTTATTATAGCCCTAATTGCGGATAAATACTTTTCGGCGCAAAAGATTTTAGGGATATTGCATTTGGTTGGCGGTGCGCTGCTTTGGCTTGGTTCAACAGTTGGAGATTTTACATCTTTTTATCCGTATGTCCTTATCTATATGATTGTTTACATGCCAACGCTTGCGTTGGTAAATTCGATATCATTCAGGCAAATGACCAATCCGAGTAAACAGTTTCCTTTTATAAGGATATTTGGCACCTTGGGTTGGATTGTTGCTGGACTTACTATAGGCTGGCTTGGTTGGGAAAAGGCTGGCACGCTGATTTTGACTTTCAAGACAGCAGCAATAGCATCGTTTATATTAGGCATCTTTAGTTTTACTTTACCCGCCACCCCACCTCTAAAAACAGGTAAATCAACATCATTGAGCGATATTTTGGGTTTAGATGCTATCCGTTTATTGAAAAATCGGTCATACTTGGTTTTCTTTTTGTCGTCAGTAGCCATTTGCATTCCGCTGGCATTTTATTACAACTTTACCAACCCATTTTTAAATGAGGTGGGAATGAAGGCTGCCGCTGGCAAGCAAATATTAGGGCAAGTTTCCGAAGTGTTATTTATGGCTTTGATGCCACTTTTTTTCTCTCGTTTAGGTGTGAAAAAAATGCTGGCTTTAGGCATGTTTGCATGGGTGCTGCGCTATGTTTTCTTTGCTTACGGCAACATCGAATCCAACTACTGGATGCTGATTATGGGCATCGTGATGCATGGTATATGTTACGATTTCTTTTTCGTGACCGGCCAGATTTATACCGATAACCTAGCCGGGGAACGCTTTAAAAGTGCCGCGCAGGGTTTTATTACCTTGGCTACCTACGGCGTAGGGATGCTGATAGGTTTCTCCATTTCGGGGCCTATTGTCGACTCGTACAAAACCGGCGCTAATGCGCACAATTGGCAGCAGATATGGTTAATACCGGCTGGTATTGCAGCCGTAGTACTTGTGCTGTTTTTGCTTTTATTTAAAGAGCGCCCCGGTCAAGCACAAGCTTCAACCGCTTATGTTGATGAAACAGGTACGCTTACCATTTAAACCCGATACATTTTACACCGTGATACCCTTAAATTAACACTATAATGGCAACCAACCGCAGATCAGCTGTTAAAAACCTGCTGGCAGGTACCGCAGCCTTGTCGGCAACAGGACTTTTAAATATTAACCAAACGCAGGCTGCTCCAACCGAAGAAAGTATAGCTCTAAAAGGCAACATCAACCATTCCGCCTGCCGCTGGTGTTATGGCGATATCCCGCTGGATAAGTTATGTGCTGAAGGGAAGAGAATTGGACTAAAAGCGATTGATTTGGTAGGTCCTAAAGAATGGGAGACGCTAAAGAAATACGGTTTGCATTCATCGATGTGTAACGGTGCTGAGATTAACCTGGTAGATGGCTTTAACGACAAGAAATTTCACGAAACGCTGGTTAAACAATACAGCGAAATGATACCGCTGGTAGCCAAAGCGGGGTACACCAATTTGATTTGTTTTAGCGGTAACAAGCGTGGCAAAAGTGACGAGGAGGGGTGGGAAAACTGCGTAACCGGCTTGAAGCAATTAATACCGCTGGCCGAAAAACACAAAGTAGTATTGGTGATGGAATTACTCAACAGCAAGCTAAATCATAAAGATTACCAGGCCGACCGTACCTGGTGGGGAGCAGAATTGTGCAAAAAGCTGGGTTCAGAAAATTTCAAGCTGCTTTACGATATTTATCATATGCAAATTGATGAAGGCGATATCATTGCCAACATCAAGCAATACAATCAGTACATTGCCCATTACCACACTGGTGGTGTGCCCGGCCGTAACGAGATAGACAACACCCAGGAGCTGTACTACCCGGCTATTATGAAAGCCATTGTGGCTACCGGCTTTAAAGGTTACGTAGCTCAGGAGTTCATCCCGACAGCAACTGATAAGTTAGCCTCATTGCAAAAATGTGTGCAGATATGCGATGTTTAGCATCGGCATAAAATTTAAAGTAACAGACCTATGATAAACAGGAGAACGTTTTTAACACAGGCAGGCCTTATTGGCGCCGGTGTTGCCCTATTGCCAAATTTGTCGCTGGCTGCCGGTAAGCGTGTGGCCGGCATACAATTATATACTTTGCGCGACCAACTGCCTAAAGATGTGCGCGGCGTAATTGCCAAGGTGGCAAAGGCTGGCTATAAAGAAGTAGAGGTATTTGGTTACAGTAAGCAAAACGGCTTTTGGGGATTAAAGCCAGCCGAATTTAAAAAACTCTTAGACCAACACGGGCTTAAATCGCCAAGCGGTCACTACGGTATGGACATGTTGTTGGCAGAGGGTAAGTTCGATGAATTGGATGATGCCATAGCAGCGGGTAAAATATTAGGGCACCAGTACATCACTATGCCTTATGTGGATGAGAAATTCCGTAAAACAGGTGCTGATTTAAAAAATGTGGCCACTAAATTAAATATGGCTGCTAAACGGGTTAAGGCGGCCGGATTAAAAATGGCCTACCACAACCACAATTTTGAGTTTATGCCTGTTGATGGCACTACCCTTTACGAGGTGCTGTTAAAAGAAACCGACCCTGCGATGGTGAGTTTTGAGATGGATTTATACTGGGTGGTACGTGCCGGGCAAGACCCGGTAAAATGGTTTGAAAAATATCCGGGACGCTTTGCTATGGTGCATGTGAAAGACATGGACAAGCAAGACCACAAGCTGAATACTGAAGTAGGTAAAGGTGAGGTGAATTTTAAGCAAATTTTTGCCAAATCTAAGTTGGCCGGCATCAAGCACTACATTGTAGAGCAGGAGAATTTTAAAATAGACCCTTATGTAAGTATCACCGAGAGTTGTAAGTATCTGCTCAATAATCTTTTGGTATAAATTATTTGTATATGAATGCAAGAAGAATATTAACGGTATTGTTGATGAGCGCTTCGTATTCGACGTTTGCCCAGCAAGGGGCCAAACCCGAGGATACTGAACAATGGAGCCCGGTACCGGTAAAAGTTACGCCCGGTAAATATATCAACGTACCGCCGCCAAGCGATGCAATTGTATTATTTGACGGTAAAAATCTGGACGAGTGGGTATCCAACGCCGACCGTGATAAGCCCGCCAACTGGACCGTTAGAGGCGATGTACTTACAGTAAATAAGTCCAGTGGTAACATTGAAACCAAAAGGCTGTTTACCAGCTATCAGTTGCATATTGAGTGGCGTATACCGGCCAGTATAACCGGAGAAGGGCAGGCCAGGGGTAACAGCGGCATCTTCCTGGCGTCGTTAGGCAAAGGCGACCCGGGTTACGAGTTGCAGGTGCTCGATTCGTACGAGAACAAAACCTATGTAAACGGGATGGCTGGCAGTATTTATAAGCAATTTCCTCCGCTGTCAAACCCATCGCGTAAGCCGGGCGAGTGGCAGACTTATGATGTTAACTGGCTGGCACCGGTTTTTAACGAGGATGGTTCTTTAAAAACACCCGCACGGATTACCGTTGCCTTTAACGGCATCATCGTGCAAAACAATACCGAACTTCGCGGCCCCACTCAATACATCGGACAACCGTCTTACGCTATTAAACATGGTGCAGCTCCTATTAAACTTCAGGCCCATGGTGATAAAAGCGAGCCTATTAGTTTCCGGAATATTTGGGTAAGGGAGTTAAAAAAATAGTTTTTAAATTATATAAAAGAGCCATTGCAGCCTGAGTTTGCAATGGCTCTTTTGTGTACCCAAGTTTTAGAATACAGGCTAATCCTCAAACAAAACCTTCGTTTTTGCTCCAAAAAGAGCTTTATAATCGGTTTGAATATTCAGCTTAGCGTAAAAATACAATCTTTAAAGTCTTTAATAACTCATTTTACTATTGCGCTCGTTCGTGTTTCGATATTATGCAAAGTATTCATTTTCAAAATATTATACGTGATATGTTGTCTGGTTTAAATACAATAAATATTATTCTGTAATAAAAAAGTTGCAGCCATATTTACTTTGCGTTTACAAATCCGAAACATTTCCACAAAATAATTACGTCTTTTGCATTGCGTTAATCTTTTATTTATTTTGCGCACTGAATGAAGTGGTTATTTAAATTATTTCTTTCCCTTGGGGTGATGCTGCTATGCGGTCATAGCATGGCGTACGCCGGCTTGTGGCAAGATAGTCACTTCATTGTAACGCATGCCGTAAGAAGCACCACCACGGTAAAAAGCAGCATTGTAGAAACCAGGTCAGACCTGCAATATTTTCGCAATTACAAAAGTAGCCGCAACCGTACTTTGGTTGAAAACGTGGAGGACGATAACGACGAAAATGTTAATCACCGCAAAATTCAAAGCAAAGGTGATTTTCTTAACCCGCATTTTTCGGCGCAGTTGTACGATGATGTAAGCAAAACATTAGACTTTACTTATCCTTCGCACTGCCTTCTCTCGGTACTCCCTACCTCAAAATTATACATTACCTTCCGGGTCTTCAGAATCTGATTCTGCTCTTTCTATCGGCATATAAATTTATAGCCGGTCAATTCTCTATTTGTTGTTTTTTTTGAAATACGCCATGTGCTGTCAAAAAATGGCATCTCGTATTTCCCGAACATAATCCTCGTTAAAAACAATTTCAAAATCCTAATTAAATTTCCCAAACTGTCATGAAAGTACCATTCGTGTGTATGGGTGTGTGTGACTTATTGCTACATACAAGCTGTAAACAACAAAAAGAACAAAAAGAAGCCGAAGCTAAACTTTTAGTTACCAGTCCGTTAAAAATGGACAC
>CAXYKR010000182.1:0-6383 GCA_964277815.1 uncultured Mucilaginibacter sp.
CACCTGTCCTCGGATGCGGTTATCCTGGGCACTGGCAGCAAAGCCTGTCAGCATCAGCAAAAGCGCTATTGTATATCTAAAACGTATCATCATATTAACCCGTATCTGTCTATTTAAAACCGTGCTGACACAGCTTGGTTTGCATATAAATTGTTAAAGTTTACTAATAAAAAACCCGGCTTAACAGCCGGGCTTCTATTTATTTTTTAAAAGTATTGTTCGATTCGTTGTAATCAGGCAGGACTTTATCCGGGTCGTAAGTTACGGATTCAATTTCAGATGTTGACGGATATCTGAAAGTCCAGGTATTGTTGCGTTCCCAAATCTCTACAGGTAGCTTAACGCGTTCTGTTTTGCCACCTTTCTCTTTAATTTCGAGTATTACCGGCATTGCCATTTTCTCTAAATTATCCAGGGTGATCAACGCTCCTTTACTGGCATCGTTATCTACATATTTCACGTCGCGTACAGCTACGTCAAGGCGCCAGTTATTTAAGAACCATCCGCGCCAGAACCACTGTAAACTTTCGCCCGAGGCATTCTCCATCGTGCGGAAAAAGTCGTCCGGTGTAGGGTGTTTAAACGCCCAGCGCTCAATATAAGTGCGAAAAGCGAAATCGAAGCGCTCGGGGCCTAAAATAGTTTCGCGCAGCATGGTTAAACCAGCACCAGGTTTTGAATACAACAGCAAGCCATTGTTACGTTCTTTTAAACCAGCAGGTGTGTTCATGATGGCTTCTACTTCAGGACGGGTATAGATAGCGCCTGCACGGTGCATATCAACAACGCGTTCTTTGTACTCACCGTTATTAAAGGCAGCGGTTGATAAGGTGTTGATGAAAGTGTTGAAACCTTCGTCCATCCAACCGTATAAACGCTCGTTAGAACCTACTATCATCGGGAACCAGGTATGACCAAACTCGTGGTCATTTACTCCCCATAAAGAGGCTCCCCTGCTGCGGCTGCTGCAGAAAACGATACCAGGATACTCCATACCGCCCAAATTACCGGCAACGGTAGAAGCCACCGGGTACGGGAATTCGAACCATTTAGAGGAGTAGTGCTCGATAGCTTTTTTGGTATATTCGGTTGAACGGCCCCAAGCCAATTTACCCATTGACTCTACCGGGTAAGCCGAAACCGAAATACATTTTTTTCCGCTTGGCAGGTTAATTTTAGCGGCATCAACCATAAATGAAGCTGACGAGCCCCACGAAGCATCGCGGGCATTGCGGATCTTAAAACGCCAGGTTAATTCCTGTTTTCCTGCCGGACGCGATGACGCTTGAGTCACCTCGTCCTGCGTACGAATCATTACCGTTTCGTTGCTTTGTGCTGCTTGCGCCCAGCGCTTTTGCTGCTCGGCAGTATATACCTCCTGCGGATTTTGCAATTCGCCCGAGGCCAACACAATATGGCTTGCCGGTACGGTAATCGCTAAATCAAAATCGCCGTACTCTAAGTAAAACTCACCCGGTCCGCTGTAAGGCACGGTGTTCCAACCCATCACATCATCGTACACACACATACGCGGGTACCATTGGGCAATGCTGAATATTTTACCGTTTTTAGTTTGCTGTATACCCGTACGGTCAGAACCGTAATCAGGCTCAGTAAAAGTATATTCTATTTTAACCTTTACCTGTCCGCCGTTAGGAGTTACCTCTTTGGGCAGAAAAATCTGCATGCGGGTATCATTAATCAGGTATTTTACATCCGCATCGTTAACTTTAACAGACTTGATGTTATAGCCATTGGTAAACGCACCACGGCCACCATTACGGCTACCGCTTAACGGGATGATGGCACTACCACGAGAATCTTCTTTAAATAAATTCTGATCGAGCTGCATCCATAAAAAACCCAGCTTTTGCGGACTATTATTAGTGTAAGTTAGCACCTCGCTACCGGTAATTTCGTTGGTTTGCTCGTTGAGGCGTGCCGACAACTGGTAATCGGCACGATTTTGCCAGTAGCGCGGACCAGGCTCGCCGCTTGCCGCTCTATACTCATTGCCATTTTTTTGGTAAAACAACGGGTCAAAAGCATCGGTGTAGCTATACTTGGAAGCCGCCGGGTCGGCTTGCTGTTGCGCACGGCTCAAACCGGTAACAGCCATTAAAGCCAGCGACAGGCCGGCTACAAAGCTTAATTTCATTATCAGGAAATATAGTTTTAGTTAGAAATAAACGGCAATAATAACACTTATTAAGCTATTGTGTTCCAAGTAAAACGAAAGTTACTTAGTGATACCAGCCGTTTACTTACCAAAATGTTGCCGGTAGGCTTCTTCATTAAAGCCGAAATACAGAAAGCCGTTATCTTCAATTACCGGGCGCTTAATCATGCTGGTCTTTTGCTGCAACAAGGGCAACGCTTCAGCAGCCGATTGTACGGTTGCCTTGGTTTCGGCATCCAGTTGTTTCCAGGTAAGGCCTTGTTTATTCAGAAACTTTTCGTAGCCAGCCTTTTCATTCCACTCCTGTAATTTTTCGGGCGAGATACCTAACTTTTTGAAGTCGTGAAATTCAAATTCGACATGGTTTTGCTTTAACCAGTCTAAAGCTTTTTTAACGGTATTGCAGTTGGTGATGCCATATACTTTCATGGCCGCGAAGATATTAATTTCTGCCGCTACTGCCTATGTCGTCATTACTGATACCGCGTTTGTTCTTTTTAAGTTCGCTGCTCAGCTTGCCAAACTTGTAATTAAAAATAAGGTTAAATGTACGGGCATACATGTCATTCAGCGTTAACTGATACGAGGTTGGTGTCCTAATAGTGTTATCAATGGTTCGGAATTTCTGAAACGGTGTATTGACGTACAATGCAACGGTTGCCTTTTTGTTCCAAAATTCTTTACCAACGCTGGCAGCATACCCCACCCAATAGTTGTCGCGCCCCTGCAGCAATACGTAGCGGCTATCAAAATCAAAATTGAGCCCAAAACGGTAGCCGTTATCTAACTTATAAGAAGTACCGGCAAAAGTATGCCCCTGAAAGCCACTTGTGTTAAACAGCACATTATTAACGTACCCTTTAAGCCACACCCTGATTAGCTGACTATTTAAATTAAAATTAACTTTATTATTGAAGAAAGGGTAGTTCACACTAAAATCTACACCCAGGCGCTTGTTGGCTCCAACATTTTGAAAAGTAGTTACGCTTACTGCCGTAACCGGGTTAATCATGGTTACGTTTTCGACCGTGTTGTTGGCAAACCTATAACTCAGCCCAACATTGATGGAGCCCTTTTTGAAGTTGCTGTAATTTAACTCGACGCCATGGCTAACCACTGCCTGTAAATCAGGATTGCCTACATTCAATAAGTTCGGGTTTTGGCTGTTAATAAACGGATTGAGCTGCATAATACCCGGGCGTTGTATCCTGTCGGCATAAGCCAGGTTGAGGCTGCTGTTTTTAAAGCTGCGTTGTATTGAAATGGATGGTATAAGGTTAGAATACCGCTGGTCTACTGCCGCGTTGGCATTTACCGTGGTGTGCTCCAGGCGTAGGCCTCCTTTAGCCACCCACTGCTCGTTGAATTTAAGTTGGTAAGAGTTGTATAGGCTGTATACGTTTTGCTGATAATTAAAATTATTGAATTGCGTAGGGTCTATTATATACTGCCCGCCATTGCTCAGCACCTCATTATACGAATAGCTATAGTTGTTACGGAAGATAGCTTTTGCGCCGGCCTCAATGTTCAGCTTTTTTTGCGGTTGTACATAATCCAGTTGCAGGGTATGCTCTTTACTACCCGCATTGTTGTACTGCCTATAATTTGGATTATTGTAGTTAACCCGTTGTACAAACTCAATATCATTAAACTGCTCATTAGCCGAGTAATTGTATTTGTATGACCCGGTTAAAAGCTGTTCTTTATTTCGTTTAAAACCCAACTGGTAATTTAAGCCTGCACCAAAACCACGGTCTTTATTATCAGCATTGTTGTACGACCGGTAGCTGTTGCTATTACCTGAGCTGGTACTGATTAAGTTGCTCAGCAAGTCGCGGTTGGTACCGCCTTTACCTCCAAAATATTCAAATGTACCGGTAATTAAGTTCAGGCTGTCTGCCTCGTAAGTAAGCTCGGTAGTTGCATAAGCATGATGTCCCGTATTGGTACTTGCACCCGATTGCCTGAGGTCGGAAAACTCATACCCCGGTGCATTAGCATTGGCTGTAGTGCTGCTTTGGTTAATATTTGCAAAACCGGTAGTTAAGCTTTTTTGCTTGTTAAATCCGGCATAGCCACCCACACCAAACTTGCCCTGCTTAACGGTTAAGTTTAAATTAAGGCTTTCGCCCCATACGTTACTCAAGCGTGTATTAACACTGCCGTTGTACCCCTGTCCAATATCTTTTTTAGTGATAATATTAATGATACCCGCCAAACCTTCGGCATCGTACTTGGCTGGAGGCGAGGTCATCACTTCTATTTTCTGGATGTTACTGGCCGGCATCGCCCTCAAAACATCAGCCGGGTTACGGGCTATCAAGGCCGATGGTTTGCCGTTAATTAATATCCTGTAATTGGTATTACCCTGCAATTTAATATTATCGGTAGCGTCAACCGACAACAGCGGCACACGACGCATCATATCCAATGCGGTAATCAACTTATTTTCCGGGTCGGCCTGTACATCATAACTAATGCGGTCAACCTCACGCTTCGTCAGGGGTTTAACCTGGGTAATGGTTACGGCCTTCAATTGGTTACTGGCTACGCTCATCAGTAACTTTCCTAAGTTATTTGCCTGGTCGGGATGAGGAAGATTGATTACCCTGGTATTATAACCTACAAAAACCAGATTGAGTTTATAATGCTTTATGGCTACGGCATTAAAGATAAAAGTACCATCGTCTTTAGTAAATGTGCTTTTTACAGGCTGATTAGTAGCAGCATCCGTTAGCGCAACCGTTACATAGGCTAAAGGTTGCTTTTTTACCGAATCGAGCACGGTTCCTTTAATAACAATTGTTGACGGGGAACTGATTTGAGAAAATGCAGTGAAGCAGGTTAGTAGCGGGATAAATAAAGTGATAAGTAGGTGTTTAATCATTAGAGAACGTCAGGTCAGTTTAATAGGGTGTCAACAGCAAATAAGCGCCGACACTAAATATAAATATGTATTACCGCATTATTACACGCCAATTATACATTCGATAAAAATAGTTGATTTTTAAGCAAACACTTAACTTACTTAACACTTTTTAACTTTTACTGATGAGATGTAAGCAAATTGCTTACTTATTAAAGCGTGTCATGGTTAATTCGGCACCTACCGCAGCAAAACTTTTAATCATCTCGATAGACCGGTCAATCAATGCCGGCAATTCGGGTTGCTCATCTTGGTCAAATCCGCTCAATACATAATCTACCTGGCGGCCTTTGGGGTAATTATCACTGATGCCGAAACGCAGCCGCGCATAGTTGTTATGACCCAACACCTGCTCGATATGCTTTAATCCGTTATGCCCGGCGGCACTGCCTTTGGGTTTAAGGCGTAACGCTCCGAAGGGTATTGCCAGGTCATCTACCAAAACCAATACATTTTCGACTGGTATTTTAAGCTGCTGCATCCAGTAGCTTAGCGCTTTGCCGCTCAGGTTCATGTAAGTAGTAGGCTTAATAAGGTGCAACATACGGCCTTTGTGGCTAACCTCGGTGTAGTAGGCCAGTCGCATGTTATGAAACTGTGCCCCTTCCTGCTTAGCCATTTCGTCCAATATCATGAAACCGATATTATGGCGTGTGTCTTTATATTCGGGACCGATGTTACCTAAGCCTACTATTAAATATTTCATAAACTAAAACCAATGAGGCCTCTGCTTTTAAAATTACAAAGGCGGATGCAAAGCTAACAATACAACATCAACAAACACAAAATCTTGATGATAAGCATAATCAGCATTAAATCAGTATCATCAAGAGCCGACAAAACAGCATAAAAAAACCGCTCTCTGATTCCAGGAGCGGCTTTTCGTATTAATTACCTTAAAGGCTTTAAACTTATTTACCTTTTGCAGCCTCTTGCTCAGCCTGACGCAGTGCACGAGAAGTAGTGATAGATAAGATAGTATCTTCAGGAGTGTTGGTGATAGTCAGGTTTGGAACGCTGATGTCACGTACACGAACTGATTTACCAACTTCTAAACCTTCGATGCTAACTTCGATAGTGTCTAAGTGGTTAGCAGGTAAAGCTTTAACACGCAGTTTACGCAGCTTCTGTACTAATTTACCACCCATTTTAACACCTGGAGAAGTACCGGTTAAACGGATTGGAATTTCGATAGTTACCGGTTTGTTCTCGTCTAACTGTAAAAAGTCAACGTGCAGAATTTCGTCGGTTAACGGGTGAAACTGCATGTCTTTAATG
>CAXYKR010000183.1:0-3768 GCA_964277815.1 uncultured Mucilaginibacter sp.
AAAGCTTAATAAGCTGGCTGATGCCATGAATAAAATGCACGGCAAGGATAAAGTGCGCTTTGCGGCCATGAGCTACGACCCTAAATGGAAGATGCGGCAACAGTGGTTATCACAGCGGTATACCACCCGTATTGATGAGGTGCTGGTGGTAGACAGCCGGAAAGTATACAAGCGTCGAGGAGAGTTATTTTAATCATATAATCATAAAACACGACATGGAAGACATAACATTTAGTAGCGATATACCAATGCTGCCGGAATTCGCCCCTCAGTTTAGCCTCCGTTTAAAAGACCCTTATAGCAACATCGAAATTATTGTCTGCAAGGAAATGGAGTTGGAAATAGAGGCTGTACCTGCATCGGATAAAGGCGGGCAAGTAGGAGACATGACACTGGTAATGCAATGGGAAAAAGATCGCATGCATTTTAACGTCTTGGGTGATGCCACCGACAAAGGCTGGACTATAGAGCTATTTCAAACAGCAATCCACTGGTATGTAGTCAAACACCTCGATAGGTATCCAACCACCCTACAGCTAACAGACTACATTAGGAATACCTTTTGGTGGGATTTTGAAGATGGCTACGAAGAAAATGAGCCAGAGAGCGAAGAAGATCGCGAGTTTCGTTTACACATCAGCGATGAGAAGAGGAAATTTGATACGGTAAAGCGAGTAGCCAATTCAGCTGGAATTAAAACATGGCCAGATGATGATCCGCTACCTTTCTAAGCGTAATGCTCTTCAATTTTCTTCCCGATGAGTTCAATAGTCCCCCCATCTAAAGGCGCGCCGAGTACCTGCCGCCAAATGGTGTTTTCATCGGGAAGAATACCGGCAACCAATCTGCCATCAAACCAGATTTCATAGGCCATATCTCCGTTTCGTTCCAGCGGTTGAATAATACAGTCCACCCGCTCACCGCCAAAATAAAGGTTAAATTTTATTAGGTCCATCTTGTAGGTCTATTTGTTCGCCAATTGCTTTTATTTCCCCGTCCAGTAGCATGCGCCCGCGGTAGCCTTCCCATTCACCGCTTTCGTTCTTTCTGATAGATGATTGCGAAACGGGATTGCCAGGAATATGATAAATGCTGTACTCGTCGCCTTTTTTGCCAATGCGTATAGTATACGGCTTGCCGGTGTTAAAGTAGTCCATCACAAAGAAGTACTCTTTGTCGTATGTTATTGGTTTGCGCGGCATCCGGGCAAGGTAACAGAAAAACTATAAAAAGCCTACGGTCCTCTTCCATAAAATAAGTATCTTCGTATGTAAATAAACCTACCTCATTCCTTTTCTGCCGGCTCTTAAACACAAAGACAAGGCATTGAAAATTCTCTACATCGGCATAGATACCGGTTCAAATACCGGCGTAGCTTTATGGCATAAACTCGACAAGAAACTGGAAGCCCTGCAGTATTCCAGCCATAGCGAGGCGATGCTCTTTTTGCACGAAAAACTAAAAACCATTGCAAAGAACCTGGTTAAGTTTCGCATAGAAGATGCGAGGCTCACAACGACTCATGCCCGAAAATTACCGAGTCACCTGGTTAAGCAGAATGCAGGAAAACTGCAGGGTGTCGGATATGTCAAGGCCTACTCTAAAGACTGGGAGGCATTTTGTAAAAACAGCGGCTTTGATTATGAGCTGGTAGCCCCGCAACATTCGGTTACCAAGGTTTCGCCCGAATACTTTGAACAGCTAACCGGAATCAAAACCCTGAAAACCCAAAGCCACAAGCGCGATGCTGCTATGCTGGTATTTGGCCTATAGTTGATTCTCTAAGAGAATCAAAAGAATCAAGATTATATTAAATCTCAAACTATGAATCAACACTTACCGGAATTGGTTGTAAATGTTCTCAATAGGGAATATCCGGATGTTTCACGCAAGATTACCGACATACTGAATAGTGCGCTGCCCACATGCACCGTTAGCAACTCTTCGCTGATTCCGGAGATTGTCGGCCGGGTATTGGCACTTAAGGGTATAGAGTACAGCTCGGTTAACTGGAATGGAAAAAGGGGATACCGGGTGCCGGTTAAAATACTTGTAGCCGGTAAACCAAACTATCTATTGTCTGACCTGCGTGAGCTGCTCGTTGCCGTGATTGTTGGCCTGTATGATCCGGCCAAACTCATCGGATATTCTACTATGCGCCTAAAACCAGGCATCTTGCAAACTTTCATTGAGTACACCGGTAGCAACCCCGTGCCGGTGTATAAAAGTGTATCAAATGCGGTGGTGCATTACCGGATTTATCAAAGTTTTAGAAGTGAGGTTGATGAGTTGGTTGAGCAGTTAAAAACCGGCCTTTCTTTGGAAGTGGCTTAAAGGTATCTTTGCATTATGGATGTAAAAGCTATTCTTAAATCTGGACTAATAAACACAGCTTACCTAGCTCGTGAAATCTATAAGCCTGAACCAGGTAAAGAGAAATCTGCTGCAATTCGCCTGCATCAAAAAATCAAGGAGGCAAACCGCCAAAAGCTCACTGACGAAGATTTGAAAGCTATTGAAGAGTACCTGAAAACTTTTTTCAAATAGAATTTGTACATAATAAAAGTTATGTGCATATTTGTTTTATAGAGCAGCGGGCGAAGCTGTTAATAAGGTCGCAAAACACATCATGAAAAATAAAAGAAAACTAGCCGCTAAGGCTCTTCTTGACATAGCTAACAGCTATGAAGTCAAACAAAGAAAATTCTTAAGAAATATCAGGTATACCGCTACATCTGCTCACTGGTGTGGTCTGGCTCATGATTATTCGGTTGGCTTATAATTTAAGATTATTTTAAACTATTATGGCAACTCAAAATACCAACAGCGAAAAACAACTAAGTCAATACGCTGAAGAAATAGAAGCAATTGCAGCCTACGCAAAAAAAGTAAACTTTAACCATTTGAAAGATGACTTTATGACACTGGTTAGATGTTGGTTCGCAGACTGCCAAAGGGCATATAAAGCGATTGAAGCTGATAAAGATGAGGCTGTCAGATTAGTTAAATCGCAGATTAAGTAATATCGGCCCGTCTAACACGCGGGCTTTGTATAAATAGACAGTATTTCTTAAACCGGTGGCGAACCGGCCAAAGTCGCAACACAAATATGAAAATGCCAAATCAAATGATCGTAACCGAGCGTCATTGCACAATGACCTTAGCTAATGACCGGGGTAGTACAAAGATGATGGACATCGTCACGCCGGTAAACGGCTTAGAGCTCAATCTGCATTTTGAAGCAAATTCGGGTTCGCTAAGTATTGGTAAGGGTGATGATACTCAAGAGTTAACCGCTTACCAAGTGCAGGTGCTCATACAGTTCTTGCAGCAAAAAGATTAAACTGCCATAGGCTGAACGATTATCAACCAATATGGGCTAAGTATTATATTTAGCCCATATTGGTTTAACATGAATAGAAAAGTGCCACATTTCTTTTTTAGCGAAAATAAGATAGAAGCGCCCGGCGCAGGCTTCATTACGTCTACTCAATCAAGCTTGATTGGTAAAGTGGTGAAGTTTGACAATGCCCGAGACTATCATAAATTTCTCATTGGCAAGTATAAGCATCAGGTTGTTGAGGTGCATGGATATACCATCGTTATCGAGCAATACTATAGCAAGGCAGGTAGCTTGCTAGATGACGAATTAAAAGCCGGTATAGCTGATGAGCTACTTGCCATGGCAGACTTTTATTATGAGCATACTGTGAAGCCGAAATTGAGTTATTATAAACGTTATTTACTACATCCAGATGAAGAAGTTTG
>CAXYKR010000184.1:0-5997 GCA_964277815.1 uncultured Mucilaginibacter sp.
TCATTGGCTTTCATTCACTCATTCACTCAATCCATCATTCTCTCATTGGCTTCCGTCAAAACGTCGGATTTGTACAACTTATAGTCTAATTTAGAAAACTTTATGCGCTTTAAGCGTAGTACTTTCGCTTTGTGTAAGGGCCATTCTGGGCCTTTGCCAACCAATTATACAAATACTGTCCGGCGCGGCTATGGTTAAGCATGCGTTCGGTTGAGTTTTAACTTTTTTTGTGGTAACACCTTAACTAATATGGAAAGACGAAGTTTGTTAAAGGGCATGGCCATCGGTTTATCATCGATGTACCTATCTAAAGGCTATGCCGGCCATTTGCTTAAAGCCCCTTATGCGGCAGGTCGGTTTAAGCCCACCTGGGACTCGCTGGCACAATACCAGGTGCCCGAGTGGTTCCGCGATGCCAAATTTGGCATGTGGGCACACTGGGGCCCGCAATGCCAGCCCGAGTACGGCGACTGGTATGCCCGCGAGATGTATATGGAAGGCCAATGGAAATACAACTACCACGTAAAAAAATACGGTCACCCCTCAAAATTTGGTTTTAAAGACGTCATCAACGAGTGGAAGGCCGAACAATGGGACCCCGAAGAACTGGTGAGCCTGTACAAAAATGCCGGTGCCAAATACTTTATGGCCATGGCCAACCACCATGATAACTTTGACAATTGGGACAGCAAATATCAGCCCTGGAACTCCAAACGCATGGGGCCTAAAAAAGATATCATAGGCGGCTGGGCCAATGCTGCCAAAAACAATGGACTACGGTTTTCGGTAAGTGTGCATGCCGCCCACGCCTGGAGCTGGATGGAAACCGCTCAGCGTGCCGATAAAAACGGGCCGCTGGCAGGCGTACCTTATGACGGTAAACTTACCAAAGCCGACGGCAAAGGCACCTGGTGGGAAGGCGAAGACCCGCAGGAACTGTATGCCCAAAACCATGCGCTGAGCAAAAACAGCCAGGATAACGGCATGATACACAGCCAGTGGGCCTGGGGCAACGGCGTATCCGTCCCCACCAAAGCCTACTGCGAAAAGTTTTATAAACGCACCATCGAACTGATTGACAAATACGAACCCGACGGTATTTATTTTGACGATACCGTGCTGCCGTTATGGCCCATCAGTGATGCCGGCCTGCGCATAGCCGCCCATATGTACAACACCAGCATTAAACGCCACGGCAAACTGGAAGCGGTACTGTTTGGCAAGATACTGGACGAGCAGCAGCGCAAATGCATGGTTTGGGATATTGAGCGCGGCCAGAGCAACACCATTGAGCCCCTGCCATGGCAAACTGATACCTGCATCGGCAACTGGCACTACGAACGCTCACTATACACCGAAAACCGCTACAAAACACCCCAAACCGTGGTGCATACCCTTTTAGATGTGGTAAGCAAAAACGGTAACCTGATGCTCAACATCCCGGTGCGGGGCAATGGCAGCATTGACGATAAAGAACGCGCCGTGGTAGAAGGCATTACCGCCTGGATGAAGCGCAACAGCGAGTGCATTTACGGCACCCGTCCCTACACCATCTTTGGCGAAGGTCCGGCCAGCGAAAGCGCAGCCCCACTCAGCGCACAAGGGTTTAACGAGGGCAAAGGCAAACCGTTTAGCGCGGCCGATTTCAGGTTCACCAAAAAAGGCAACGTACTGTACGCCGCCATGCTGGGCTGGCCCGACAACAAACAGGCGCTGATTAAATCGCTGGCTCAAAACAAGGTACCCAAAGTGCAGCGGGTAAGCCTGTTGGGCAGCGATGCCCCGCTCGAGTTTACCCAAACCGCCGAAGGCCTGGTCGTCCGCCTGCCCGAGAGTCCGCAGGGGGCTATCGCGTATGTGTTTAAAATAAACGGTGTAATTGCTTAAATAAATGATGCAGGTTAAGGCAGATAAATAATGGTAAGTCAACGCTAAGGTGAATAGTCCGGCCGCTCGTTTGCCGATGTCGGACCGTTTAAAACACGATACCCGTTCCCCTAATATTGATAGATGCTGATTTACCCTGGCGCCGTTACCATTTTTACTGCTACCTGTTTTGTATTGAGTTGATACATCATTAAATAATCATAACCGGGCCGCTGATTTTTTGCCGGATGAGGCATACACCGGTTAACATCAAACTAAAAAAAACTTGCACTAAACGGGGAAAATGTAGGAGCAAGCCGGCGAAGTTGTGGGGCTTCGCCGTCCCCTTTTAGTGCAAGTTTTTTGATGGAAGGGAATGTTTTTGATGTGCAGATATGCAAATGTGCGGATGTGCAGATGAGAAAGCCAACGAGTGAATTTTGAATGAATGAATGAATGAATAAAACTCAGCTCGTCATGGCGAGGTACGAAGCCATCTCGTTAGGGCAGGCTTGCCACTAGAATTGCATGCATTAGGTTCATCGCATGCTAAACCTAAACGTTGGCTCAGCTTAAAGAGATGGCGCCCGTATCCTCGCAGTGACGCGGTGGAGAGCCGAGCGCTTTACTCCGAGGCGAGCCTGTCCTAAAGAGATGGCGCCCGTATCCTCGCAATGACGCAGTTGAGAGCCGAGCGCTTTGCTTGGTTCTTGGTTCTTGATTCTTGGCTCTTGATTCTCGAGGCTCTTGGTTCTCTCTTCCAACTTGTCATTTCGAGTGATAACGAGAAATCATGATACTTGCGATGAGTAAGCGATTGACGGGATAAACAATAAACCGTCATGATGCCGATGCATATTGGTATCCGGCACGAAGTGATGAGTAGTTACTGCGGTTTGTAATGAGGCTTGCAAGAATAAACCTGCTGCAGTCTGCTCAGTGCCGCAGAGGCTATTTCTTTTGTCTGAATCAGAATTTACCGAATTAGAGAATTGACAGAATAAAACTATCTGCCAGGTTAATTAAAAATTTGCTTTCAGTGGCTTCACAACAGCGGGCCACTGCGCGTCTTTTAAGAAACATGTAGGCCTGCGCAATTCATCCCTCCCTTGGGAGGGCAGGGAGGGGTTTAACGGATTGGCCACTTTACAAATTAGAATCTGAATGGACTGACTTGATGAATTACCGAATGCTAATTAACCAAACTAATCAAAAGTCCTCCCTTCCGGGGAGGATTTAGAAGGGGCGATTTTTACCCCTGACGCATGCATAGAGCAATTAAAGGTCTGAACCGGAATTTAACGAACGAATAGAACGCACTGAATATCCGGCGGGCCACAAGCCATGAGGCTTGCGGCAGCAAAAAACTTCCAAGAAAGAGGTATTTAAAAGCCTGCCAAGAATTCTGTAAATTCATAAATTCTGTAAATTCTGATTCAGACAAAGAAGTAGCCACCGCGGCAATAAGCGGATTAAACGATATATTCGATCGCAAGTAACAAGATCTTTCGCTATCGCTCAAGACGACAAAACAGATTATAATAATCAAAGCTAAACAGCATATATAAACACTTAACCGAATCACCACAAACCAATTATAAAAACACAACCATGCGTAAAATAGCTTTAACCGGCATCATCGCTACTCTACTTACAACCACCACTTATAGCCAAATCCAACCCGCGGCGCCGCAGTGGGGTAACTGGACGCAATGGGGCGACCAGCGCGACGACACTTACCGTAACCCGGTGGTTCCCGGCGATTACAGCGACATCGACTGTATCCGGGTGGGTACCGACTATTACGCCGTGTCGTCTACGTTTCAGTATTCGCCGGGCTTTGTTATTCTGCACTCTAAGGATATGGTGAACTGGCGTATCCTGGGGCATGCGGTTAATGATATTTCAACCATATCGCCGGCCATGAATTATACGCAGATGAACCGCTACGGCGTGGGCATCTGGGCCGGGGCCATCCGCTACCACAACAACCGTTTCTGGATTTACTTTGGCGACCCCGACGAGGGTTACTTCATGACCTCAGCCGCACGGGCCGAAGGCCCCTGGGCGCCGCTCAAACACGTGCTGGCCGAAAAGGGCTGGGACGACTGCTGCCCTTTCTGGGACGATGATGGGCAGGCTTACCTGGTAGGTACCAAGTTTGCCGACAGTTACAAAATCCACCTCTTCAAAATGTCGGCCGATGGGGCTACGCTCGATCGGGCAAGCGACAAGGTAATTTACCAGTCGCACGGCAGCGAGGCTAACAAGCTTTATAAAATTAACGGCTACTATTACCACCTGTTTAGCGAGGTGCGCAACAACGTGCGGGTGCTGATGATGGAACGCGCCAAAAATATCTGGGGCCCGTACGAGGGTCCGCAGCAGCTGAGCGAGGGCCAGCAGCAGTTTAACGAGCCCAACCAGGGTGGGTTGATGCAGGCGGCCGACGGCAAATGGTACTTTTTAACCCATCACGGCTCGGGCGACTGGTCGGGCCGCATTATGAGTTTACTGCCCGTAACCTGGCTTAACGGCTGGCCCATCATTGGAAAGCCCAACGCTGCCGGTATTGGCGAAATGGTTTGGCAGGCCCCCATGCCCGTTAAGGGTACGCAACGCGTGGTTCCGCAATCCTCTGACGAGTTTAGCGCCGCCACCGTAAGCCCCCAATGGGAATGGAACTACCAGCCCCGCGTCGACAAGTGGTCGTTAACGCAACGCAAGGGCTGGCTCAGGCTGCATGCCTTTAAACCGCTTAAAAATGATTTGCTGCACGCCGGCAACACCATCACTCAGCGCAGTTACCGCACCACCAGCAACGAGGCCAGCGTAAAACTCGACCTGAGCGGCATGGCCCACGGCCAGGTTGCCGGGCTTTCGCACTTTGGCTCGCCGTACTACGCTGCGGTTGGGGTGGTATGCCTAAGCCAAGGAAAAAAGTTGGAGTTTTTTACCAAGGATGTCAATACCGGCGGCCCCTTCATCAAAGGCAATACCCTGTGGCTGCGCAGCACCTGGGGATTGGACGGCAAAAGCCAGTTTTTGTACAGCACTGACGGAAAGACATTTAAGCCTATTGGCGAAACCTATCAGTTAAGATGGGCATCTTACCGCGGCGACCGGCTGGCCATTTACAGTTTTAACAACGAGCAGGAAGCCGGCTACATTGATGTAGATTATTTTCATTACCAATACGCCAACTAAAAACGTTAAGCTGATGGGGTATCCCAGGCTGTAACCGATGCTTTTAAAACGATAATTTACCTGATGATACGCTTTAAATACTTTCTGTTATTCATACTGTTTTACAGCATATTAACGCTAAAATCAGTCCACGCCCAGTCATGGACGGCCGACAATGGCAACGGCACCTACACCAACCCGTTGTTTTACGATGAGTTTTCGGACCCTGACCTGATACGGGTGGGTACCGACTATTATATTACCGGCACCACCATGCACAGTGTGCCGGGCCTGCCCGTGCTGCACTCAACCGATTTGGTAAACTGGAAACTGTTGAGCTACGCCCTGCCACGTTTTGATGACAGCGACGATTTTAACCTGCGCAACGGCAAAGAGGCCTACGGCCAGGGCATCTGGGCGCCCTGCATCCGTTACCACCAAGGCACGTTTTACATTTTCTCTAACGTAAACCGGCACGGCCTGCAGGTGTTTACAGCCAAAAACCCCGCCGGCCCCTGGGTACAGCACGACCTCAAAAAACCTATTTACGACCTTTCGGTACTGTTTGAGAACAACAAGATTTACATCGTTTACGGGCAAACCGAAATCAGGATGATGGAGCTAAAGCCCGACCTGAGCGGTTTTGAACCCGGCACCGACCGGCTGCTCATTGGTCGAACCGAGGCCCTGGGCGAGGGTAACCACTTTTACAAAATCAACGGCAAGTACTATATCACCAATGCTGATGGCGGCCGTTTGCAGTGTGCACGGTCGGCCAATATTTACGGCCCATACGAAACCACGGTCATCAGCGCTAAAGAAACCATGGGCACCTCGCTGGGCTGGTTTACTAATGATATGGGCCAGAGCACGCCCGTGCCCGCGCCAACCGATAAAATTACCATGGTAAAACGGAACGGCCAGGTGTTTGAGTCGGTACCGATG
>CAXYKR010000185.1:0-23165 GCA_964277815.1 uncultured Mucilaginibacter sp.
GATGATGAACCAACCAAAGATTATCCGCACCATACCGAACAATCGGCCGATGCTCCGGCAGGTGGTTACAAGGTAGAGGACGATGATAACTTAGACGAAAGCGACTTAAAACGAACCATATTTGGCGGCGAAGAGGCCAATCCCGACCAGCCGGGTTATGAAAGCCATGGCATGGGCGGCCAAAAATTCGGCGAAATTAATGTAACTCGTTCCGGCGATGATTTAGCTAATCCGTCGCGCAATGCGGGTTACAGCAATGACTATTTTAAGCGCACCGAACCGCTTGAAGAGCACCCGGAAAACACAAATTTTAAACCAAAAGACCAACAAGGAGAACCAGACGTGAACGAAGGAAAAGAAGAAGTTGCGGGCTACCGTGAAGAGCCTGAACAGCAAAAAGTAGGCGGCGTTGAACAAGACAACGGCAAAACACAGGAAGGTACTGTTGATAACGACGGTGACCGCCAAAAAGTAGGACAAGATGACTCGGATACACCGGGCAAAGCCTACTACAAACCCGAAGACGACAAAGGCACACCAGACTACGGTAGCCATAGCCCCGAAAATCAGTAAGGGTTTAAATAACTTAAAAACGAAAAACGCGGTTAGGTAAGCTCTACCGCGTTTTTTGTTTTATTTGACTAAGCATTTTAACTCTCGGGCGTGATCGGGCTCTCCTCTTCCAGCAGCTGCTTTTCGTATAAGTCGAAGTAAAGCCCTTTTTGCTGCATCAATTCCTGGTGGTTGCCCTGCTCGGCAATCCGCCCCTCGTCCATCACCAATATCTTGTCGGCGCTGCGAATGGTAGATATACGGTGAGCTATAATAATGCTGGTTTTATCTTTCATAATGCGGCCCAAATTACCCAAAATAGCTTCTTCGGTACGGGTATCTACAGCCGATAGGCAATCATCAAAAACCAGAATTTGCGGCTGCTTGATGATAGCCCTGGCAATACTTACCCTTTGTTTCTGCCCGCCCGACAAGGTTACACCACGCTCACCTATCAGGGTGCTGAATTGCTGGTCCAGTTCCATAATGTTATGATAAACAGCAGCATCTTTGGCGGCTTGCTCTACAGCAGGCATGTCCAGTTTGTCGGCACTAAAGGCAATGTTATTGGCAATGGTGTCAGAAAATAAAAATACCTCCTGCGGTACAAAACCAATCTGCGAACGGTAACCCTCGAGGTTGAGCTGTTTGAGCGGCGTGCTATCGATACGTATTTCGCCGCCGGTAACGTCATACATCCGCATCAGCAAATTAGCCAGTGTTGATTTACCTGAGCCGGTACGGCCAATAACCGCCACCAGCTCTCCGGGATTCACCGTAAACGAAATGTTTTTCAATGCCTGGATGCCGGTGTCGGGGTAAGTAAAGTTTACATCATCAAACACAATTTGCCCGTTTACCTTTTTAGCAGGCACATCTGGCGATATAATCTCGGGTTCCTGGTGCAAAAACTCATTGATACGCTTTTGCGATGCTGCTGCCCGCTGAATGAGTGACGATACCCAGCCCAAACTCATCACCGGAAAGGTAAGCTGCCCCAGGTATACCACAAACTCGGCAATGTTACCCGAGGTGATATTACCCTTCATCACCTCTACACCGCCTATGTATACAATCAGCACGTTACTCAAGCCCACCAGTAACAGCATCATCGGAAAAAACAGTGCCTGTACGCGGGTCAGTTCCATCGAGTGGTCTTTATACTGTTCACTCTCGGCGGTAAAACGTTCGTTCACAAAACCCTCTCTCACATACGATTTAATTACTCGGATACCCGAAATATTTTCTTGCACAAAGCTGGAAAGTGCTGAAAGTCGCTCCTGAATTTTTTCGCTGCGATGCTCAATAATGTTGTTTACATAATAAATGCTGAATACCAGTACCGGCATAGGTAATAACGAAAAAAAGGTGAGCCGCCCGTTTACACTCAGCATGGCATAAACCGTTAAAATAAACAGCACGATGGTATTGATGGCATACATAATGCCCGGCCCGAGGTACATGCGCACCCGGCTTACGTCCTCGGTTACCCGGTTCATCAGGTCGCCGGTACTATGGCGGCGGTAAAACGCCAGCGAAAGTTTTTGGTAATGCGCGTAAATCTCGTTTTTCAGGTCGTACTCAATATGCCTGGACATCAAAATGATGGTTTGCCGCATAAAGAAAAGAAACAAGCCCCTGATGAGGGCCAATACCAATACCAACGCCCCAAACAGCAACAGGCTCGAGCCAAATATTTGGTAAATAACTTGTTGCCGCTCAAAACCGGTAAACAGGTGGTAAATCTGGATATTTTCGGATACCAGGTTAAAGGCCACCCGAATAACCTGCGCCGGCAATACCCCAAACACGTTTGAGATTACCACAAACAGGATACCCGGTATTAAATGCCAGCGGTATTTGTAAAAGTATTTATTGAGATACGCAAGACTTCTCATAGAGCCGGGCAAAGGTAAGGCTTTTATTATGTTGTTGGCCTATTAACCTGATAACGTAATGTTAATATAAAGCTCAAATAAACATTGCACTTTAATGTTTACGCCCACCAAAAAAATATCTATTTTTGCGCAGCGAAAGGTTCATTGATTTGATGGGTTACCGGTTTATGAATGATGTGAGGCTGACTTATTTTTTTTGGCAATAATTTCAACAAAAAACCACTTTACTGCTTAACTACATAAATTGTGAAGATTTAGCTTTTTAAAAATACAAATTACAAACGTTCTTATTCATGTTAAACAGAAGGCACCTACGGGTTAAAGTATTACAGGCTTTATACGCATACCACCAAACCGAACCGAAAGATGTAAGTCAGCACGAAAAATTACTGCTGCAAAACATTGATAAGGTATACGAAATGTATATCTGGATGCTTTCGCTTATTGACGAGGTTATTCAGTTTGCCAGCAACGATGCTGCCGAACGAGCCAACAAGCACCTGCCTACGGCCGAAGATTTAAATCCCAATCTTAAAATTCTCGAAAACCGCTTCATTGCATCATTGCACGTTAATAAAGAATACATTGCTGCTTTAAAGAAGTACAAAGTATCATGGGATTTTGAGCCCGAGCTGGCTAAAACCTTATTTACCACCCTTAAAAACTCAGACGACTACAAGGCCTATCTGCAAAAAACAGATGATACCCTGCAAACCGATAAAGACATTATTAAATTCATTTTCAAAAAAGTGATTTTAAAATCGTCGGTTGCTGAGCAGGTATTTGAGGATAAATTTATATCGTGGCCAGTTGATAAAGATGTTTTACAGGCGATGATTGCCAAAACCTTTAAAAACTTCTCTTTCGACAATCCTCAGCAAAATAAGCTGGCCGAAGTAACCGGCAACTGGACCGAAGACCGCGATTTTATTGTAGACCTGTTTAGACAAACCGTACGATATAATTCGGAGTACCAGGACATGATTGCGCAAAAGACGCAAAACTGGGAGCCTGAGCGTATTGCCATGATGGATACCCTGTTAATGAAAATGGCCATTACCGAGTTTATTAACTTTGCATCGGTACCGGTTAAAGTTACCATCAACGAGTATCTGGAGATTGCCAAAGAATTGAGCACACCGAAGAGCAACTCGTTTATTAACGGTATCTTAGATAAAATTTTATTTGAATTAAAAGAACAAAACAGGATCCGGAAAACCGGCCGTGGATTAATTGAATAATGATAAAAGCTATTTCTGCAGGTTTATGTATGGTCATAGCGCTGGCCGCCTGCAACCAAACCACCCAAAAAACAGAAGCCGGTAGCACCACTGCCGCTGCACCGGTTGATAGTGCCAATGCACCGGTAATGAAGTTTGAAACTGAGACACACGACTTCGGTAAAATTAAACAGGGCGAAAAGGTAACTTACGAGTATAAGTACACCAACACTGGTAAATCGCCGTTAATTATTAAGGAAGCGTACGCTACCTGCGGCTGTACCACACCCGAGGTATCTAAAGAACCGATACAATCCGGACAAGCCAGCACGGTAAAAGTAACCTTTAACAGCGCTGGCAAAAGCGGTTTGCAAGACAAACTAATTACCGTTGTAGCCAACACCGTTCCGGGCGAAAACAGGGTACACTTAACCGGAGAAGTAACCACCGACGAGAAAGCAAAAAAATAAAGCAAAATTTACTGATTTACATGACAGCAGCAATTTTATTACAACTTGGAGGTGGTGCAGCCACAGGCCAAATTATCACCATGGTTCTGATCATCGTGGTTTTCTACTTTTTTATGATTCGTCCTCAGGTTAAGAAACAAAAAGACCAGAAAAAATACGTTGAAGAACTGAAAAAAGGTGACCGCGTGGTAACCACTGCCGGTATACACGGACGCATCATCGACATCAACGATAACACCATATTATTAGAAGTTGAAAACGGTAAAATCAGGTTTGACAAAGCCGCCGTTTCGCTTGATTCTTCAAAAGCTTTAAACGCACCGGCTAAAGCCTAAGCGTTGGTGGTTTTTAAATAAAATGCCGTTTCTGTGTTTGCAAACCCGGAGGCGGCATTTTATTTTTACATTGGTAAAGCATCAGATATGGGTATAGTTAAATTATCGGTAGCAGAACGCAGGCGCTTGTCGGCCTTTTTTACCTGCCTGTTAATTGCTATTGGCGCCTGGATACTGGCTACCCTATCCGGCTCATACAACTTTACCATAAGGCAAACACTTACCTTTAAAAACGCCCCGCAAAAACGCGCTTACCACGCCCTGCAGCCCGACACGGTTGATGCCGTTGTGCAGGGCGACGGCTGGCATATGCTGTTTGCCAGGTTTTACAAAAACTATGAACCGGTAACCATAGACCTGCATACACTCGAGCATAGTAATTTTATTGCCTTAAACACGCAAATTGCCGAAGTAAACCGGCACCGGGATAAATCGCACCGCATTATATCGTTCAACCCGGACACGCTTTATTTTGACTTTACAAACCGGGTTGTAAAAAGAATAAAAGTAGAGCCCGTGCTTGATGTTACTTACCTGCCGCAGTTTGCACCATCAGGCAAAATGAATATCAAACCGGCTTACGTAACTATTAACGGACCGGGTAACGTCATTAAAAAAATAACTGCCTGGAAAACGGATACCTTAAAAGTGACCGGAGCCAATAACGACATACGCGGCAAATTAAACCTGCAACCGGTAAAAGAAGGCAATATCAATGTTTATCCTAAAAGCGTGCAGGTACATTTACCGGTCGAGGAATTTACCGAAAAAACGCTTCGTGTGCCCGTTAACCTGGTAGGTAATCCGCATTATTATAATGTCAAGATTTTTCCGCAATATGTAAAGGTTACGTTTACCATTCCGCTAAGCCGTTATGCCGAGGTTGACCAGGACTTTTTTGAGGCCAACGCTAACTTTGCTTTATGGGAACAAGGCTATACCGTGCTACCTGTAAACATCACCCGTATGCCTGCTTACTGCCGGATTGTGAATATAGTACCACGAAACATCGATTTCCTGATTAAAAAATAACACCATGCTTAAAATTGGAATTACCGGCAACATCGGCAGCGGCAAAACTACGGTAAGCCAGCTTTTTGAGATACTGGGTATCCCCGTTTTTTATTCGGATACCGAAGCCAAAAAAGTCATGGTGACCGATATACAGCTCATTAATGCTATCAAAGAACATTTTGGCACCGATGCCTATTTTGCCGATGGCTCACTTAACCGTAAGCTGATTGCCGACGTAGTGTTTAATAATGAGGCCGAACTTCAGAAATTAAATGCACTGGTACACCCAGCCGTGTTCAGGGCATTTGACCAATGGATTTTGCAATACCCGGATGCTCCTTATGTTTTAAAAGAAGCCGCAGTGCTTTTTGAAAGCGGCTCGTACAAAGATTGCGATTATACCATTGTGGTAACCGCCCCTACCTACATGCGTATCGCCCGGGTGATGCAGCGCGACGGCATTACCGAAGCTGAAGCGCAGAGCCGCGAAGCCAAACAAATGCCTCAAAACAAAAAACAACAACTGGCCAGTTATACTATTAACAACGATAACACCCAACTGGTTATCCCCCAGGCTTTGGCCATACACCGGGAGCTTAGCGCTCAAACCGGCCGAATTTTAGCATGATACTCGACGATTTTGTAGCTTACAATGCCAATGGGCTTTACTGTAAGTACGGCAACTTTTATTTAGACCCGCAGCAGCCGGTCGAAAACGCCGTTATTACCCATGCCCACGGTGACCATGCCGTAGCCGGCAATCAACATATTTACTGCACAACCCCAACGGCCGATTTTATGAAACTGCGCTATGGCAAAAACGCCGGTCGCAATTTTAAACTCTACCAATGGCACCAGGAGTTTACCATAGGTGGCGTAAAACTGTTTTTTGTATCGGCAGGCCATATGCTGGGCTCGGCTCAAGTAGTTATGCAATACCAGGGCACTACGTACCTATACACCGGCGACTATAAATTACAGCCCGACCTCACCTGCGAGCCAATAGAGTGGGGTATAGCTGATGTATTAATTACCGAAAGCACGTTCGCTAATCCTGCCGTTATTCACCCTGAGCCGGTTCAGGAAATTGAGAAGCTTAACCACATCCAGAGCAACATCCTTTTAGGCGCCTACGGCTTAGGCAAAGCACAGCGATTAACCCGGATGATAAACGATTACGCTCCCAAAAAAAAGGTGTTGGTTCATTTCCGTATCGCGCCTTTGAGCGCTATTTATGAGAAGCATGGCTACTCCCTGGGCGCTTACCAGTTGTACAACCGCAAGCTGATGAAAAACCAGCAGCAGTACGTGTACCTGGTACCACCATTTACCTTTGATAGCTATCTGCGGGCCGACGGCGTAAAACGCTTATTTGCCTCCGGATGGAAAAACCTACAGGCCAATCAGCAGGATACTTTATTTATATCGGATCATGCCGACTGGAATGATGTATTGCATGCCGTAAGTCAGGTTAACCCTCAGCAAATATGGACGTTGCACGGCGATGGCCGCCATTTAAAAGAGTATTTTGGCGACCGAATCTTCACTAAATCACTCAACTAAAGCATGCTAATTGAAGGGGTTGACTATTACATTAATGAGGATGGTAATTATGTATTTACCGAGGCTTACCATTTAAAACGCGGCCATTGCTGTAAAAACAAATGCCTGCATTGCCCCTGGCATTATGGCCACGACAAAAAAGCAAAACGTATTAAAAAATAGCCCACGCTAAAATCATATTTATTATAATTGTAATTGATATGAGAATAGAAGACGAAATTCAGAGTGATAAATTTGAAGATAGCTACCATAAAGCAGTCATCAACATATCATATACTTACAGTTGGATGAGTAACCTGCTTCGTTCTCATTTCGAGAAGTATAACCTTACCAGTCAGCAGTTTAACGTACTGCGTATTCTGCGCGGACAGAGCCCTAAACCAGCAACCATCAACATGATTAAGGAACGCATGATTGATAAAATGTCTGATGCATCGCGTATTGTTGACCGACTGGTGCAAAAAGAACTGGTATCGCGCTGTACCAATAACACCGACCGTCGTGCGGTAGATATCCACATCAGCGAAAAAGGGGTTGAAATCTTATCTAAGATGGATGCTGAATTTAAAACAGCCGATTTATTTAAGCACAACCTTACCGAAGAAGAAGCCCAGTCGCTCAGCTTATTGCTTGATAAGTTTCGGGGATAGGTTTGACACTCCTTAAAACGGCAAACCTATACCAAAGTTTAGCTGCATAAAGCGGTAAGGTTCGCTGTTGGTATCGTTGTAGGTTTGTTTAAACGAGCCGCTTTTAAATAATTCATCAAAGTGCTTAATTAATACATACTGGCCCGACCCGGTAAACTGAGGGTCTTTGAATTTAAAGGCTGCATCCAACCTGAACACGAAGAATGTTAAATCAAAACGTAACCCGCCGCCAATACCTACGGCAGTAGACTGATACAGGTTACTCAATTTAAACTGACTGTTAGGCACACCTGGTTCTTCTTTTAAACGCCAGATATTACCAAAATCCACAAACAAGGCACCTTTAAGCTTCGAGCCGTAAAAATTGTCTACCAGCTTTCCGCGATACT
Source organism: uncultured Mucilaginibacter sp. (assembly GCA_964277815.1). Classification (GTDB taxonomy): domain Bacteria; phylum Bacteroidota; class Bacteroidia; order Sphingobacteriales; family Sphingobacteriaceae; genus Mucilaginibacter. The sequence goes on from CAXYKR010000185.1 coordinate 8,092, forward strand.
CCAGGTTACCAATAATTTTTATCTCACCAAACTGGTCGAGATATTTTAAACGGTCGCGAGTTATTTTATCCGGATAAATAGCACGGTTAAACTGCCCCGGTCCGAGTGTGCGCGGTAACCAGGCACGGATATCATTGGCACCACCGGCATAAAAGTTTTTCTCGAATATTAACTGGTCGCTGTTGCCAAACGGCACGCCAATACCCGGATTGATGCGGAATACCAACTGGCGTTCGCCTTCGCCTAAATGGCGGTAAAAGCGCAAATCCACATCGCCTTTGGCATATTGCGCAAACGCATAACCAAATAAGGTGCGCTGCCCCAAACTATCGCGCTTAGTATTAAACGCCTTAGTGAGCAAGCTTAGGGTGTTGCCGCCAATGTCGGCCGAACCTCTGAAATAAATAAAATTACCCAGTGAGTTGAGTTTATTGGCGTTAAGCTGAAACGTATACTGCGTACTGGATGTAAAAACCGTACGCCCAATTAAATATATATACGAATACCTGTTTTGAGCCAACAATTGCTGGCGGGCAATTGGGTCGATGGTACCGTTGGTAAACTCGATGCTGATGGGCGTAAAGGAGTGCTGCTTGCGGGTAGTTTCAATCCAATCGTAAGTAATAGCATTGATAAAGCTTCGCCTTTTTACCAGTCCGTTTTGATAAAATAACTGAAAGTTGGATGAAAACGTGGTATGCGGCACACCGTATTTGCCCAATACGGGCAAATCGAAAGGCGAAATAATACGCGGATAAACCAGGTTTACACCCACCTTAAAATCCTGGTTTTGTATACCGCTGATATCAGATTGACTCCCCCCGTACAGAATACTATAATTCAGTTTCAATTGTAAAATTTCGGCCTGCTTAAACAGGTTTCGGTGCGAAAACGTGTTACCAATGTTAAAACCATAGCCCGAGCTCGAAAAGAAATCAAAAAACGCCGGACCGGAATGCAGGTACTCTGCCTCAATACGGTCTGACATACGTTTGAGCGGTATGATGTCTATCCGGCTATCCAGCCTGCGGTTAACGCTATCGGGCAGCTTTTTGTAAACCGGGTTGGGCACGTTACGGAAAACGTTTAGCTCGGATAAGCGCGAGGTAGTCAGCGTTTGCTGGTCTATGTTGTAGATATCCCCTTTTTGCTGAAAGATGTAACGTGTCACCGCGTTGGGTTTGAACCGGCGTGAGTAATCAACAAAAGTAAATTGCGAATCTACCTTCAAAGTATCTGCCCTGCCTTGAGTACGCCCGTACGGGTCGGATATAGTAATTAAAGTATTATTGATTTTGTAAATCGGGTGCTCTTTTTTTCCGGGCGGGTTATCAATCAACATCTTGATGTCTACCACGCTGTTGTTAAACGTGGTATCATAATTATAATTGATGTACTGCCGGTAAAAATCGTAGTAACCATTACGCTTCATCACCTGGTAAAACTCATCGCGGTCGTAAGCCAGGCTGTCTACATCATAACGGCCGCCGGGCTGCACATGCGAGAAACGTCGGCGATTGATACGGTATAATACCTGCACGTTAGGGTCACCGATACTGTCCTGTATATTCCGTATCCTAAACATCGGCCCTTCTTTGGCGGTGAAGGTCAGGAAGGCTTTTTTGTCCTTAGTCTTGATATCGCTTTTTACAGTGGCTTTAACGTAGCCTTTGTTACGCAAAAAACGTTCAATCTGTACGCGCGAGTACTCAACAAGGTTGCTGTCTAAAATGGCTGGCGGCTCACCTAATTCTTTTTTCCCTTTTTTGTTAAACAGGTAATACAGCTGCAAATTAAACCAGCTGTTAGGCTGTTGCAGGCGGTCAACGTATAGGTACGACGCTTCAGAGAATTCTTTATCTACACTGTCGATGGTTATTTTGCGTACGAGGTACTGATTATCAGGTATACCACGGGTTAAGCTGCAACCACCTGCTACAAATGCTAAAAGAATACTTAATATTGCAAGGCTGTAAAGCTTAGTCTCCGGGTAAAATGGTTTCAAAATCTCAGATAAGTTTAATAAAGTCCTTACAACAAAAAAAGTTTCGGCGCGAACATCATTTATTTGTGGCCGAGGGCTATAAATCGGTTTCGGAATTTATAGCAGCCGGTTACCAAATACATACTGTATACCACACCGTTGCAGCGGATGCAAAATTGCACAATCTGTCAAAGAAAATCAATTTTCAGGAGATAACAGAAGCTGAGCTTCAAAAAATGAGCGGTTTAACTACCCCTCAACAGGTATTAGCTGTAATCCAACTACCCGAATGGCCGCAGCTAAGCCCTGATACATTGCAAGGCAAGTTTTCTTTAGTATTGGATGGCGTGCAAGACCCCGGCAACCTGGGCACCATCATCCGCACGGCCGACTGGTTTGGCATCCATCACATCATATGCTCAGAAGATACGGTAGACGCTTATAACCCCAAAGTAGTTCAGGCTACCATGGGGTCGCTGGCCAGGGTTAAAATTTATTATGCCGATTTAGAAGCCCTATTGCCTACGTTAAAACTGCCCGTTTTTGGCGCCATGCTAAATGGCGTAAACATTTATACCGCTGATTTTGGCAGCGAAGGTTTGATACTAATGGGCAACGAAGGCAACGGCATCAGGCCTAATATTAAGCCATTAATTACGCAGGCTATCACCATACCGAGGTTTGGCGAGGCCGAATCGTTGAATGTATCTATCGCCACGGCGTTGTTCTGTTCAGAAATTAGCCGCCGGGCTATTTAGCGCTTGGTTCGCCCTGCGGTATCTGCCGATTTCGGGAGCGCTTTCATTTCTTTGGTTTGCGTTAGTTTATTGATTACCAACTTTAAGCAGTGAGTACGTGCTTTTTCGATAGTTTTCTTTAAATCGGATTGTTTTTTGGCTGTACTATCTTCGCCCAAACCATTAGGATACGTCGTTTTGACCTCAAAAGCCAGGCAGTCCACATATTCATCTTTAGACTTTTTAGGTAGATACTTTATTTCGGGGTATGAATAAAATTGCAGCTTTAGCTGTTTAAGCGTTTCCTCGTTCCAGATATTCATTTTATGCTTCATGCCCATGGCACAATCTGCCCCTGCTCTCATAATAGCTAATCTCGTGCTATCATTCATCCTTTCGGTTATATCGGCCAAGCCCAGCGGAAAAAGCTCTTTGATTTTATTGACACAGCACCAAGTGTATTGCTTCTTGGTTTGTTCGTCCGTAGGAAAATCAGCCGTTTGACGATAATACATTTCGTACATTTGCTGCTCAAGCTCTGGTGACCATCCTTGCTGCTGCTGTTGCAATTGCTGTTGATAGGCTTGCCTGCGCTGGCATTTATTACACGCTACCATTAAAGAGATACAAAGAAGGATGCCGGAAAAGATTTGCCTGTATACAGGATGCATATAATGATGAGATTTAGTTTGGGCATGAAAGTAAACTTTTATTCTTTCAATAAAAAGGTTTAAATAATTATTGCCGATGTACAAAAAATAATTATTTTTGCACTCCAATAAAATGGTCGGGTGGCCGAGTGGCTAGGCAGAGGTCTGCAAAACCTTGTACAGCGGTTCGAATCCGCTCTCGACCTCTAAAGGGTTTTACCGTTAAAGAGAAATTACCATGGGCGTAACACGTTTAAAAAGAAAAGACAGAAGAAATAAAACCGTATCTCGCTTAGAAGTACAGTTTTTAAAATTAGCTACTAACCTGCAGCCAGGAAGCCGCTCTAAAGAAAAAGCAAGCAGCCAAATTGCTAAAAACAATGCTGTTTTAGCTGAACTTTCTGCTAAGTAAGCTACTCTTCTTATTTTAAGAAATCCAAAAATCCCTGTTAGCTTAACTAACAGGGATTTTTTATGCGATAAACTGTTCTACTACCTACCGGCAATAATCAATGCAATAAGTTAGTTTATCGGTTTCACTGATAATACCTCAGCTATAGGCTTCGAATAAAAGCCAGGCAGCTACTTCCCTACACTGCTGAAAGCATGAGGTATCAAGAACTGAAAGAAAAGATATAACCGGTAATTGCTGAATAAAACTTACACCTCGTGCTTAGCCGCCATAAACAGGGCTTTAATTTCGGTAGCATCGTTGGGCTCCATACGACCACTTAAAATGAGGCGAAGCTGGCGACGACGTAGCGCACCTTCAAACATCAGTTTTTCTTCGTCTGTTTCGGGTATCAGTTCAGGGGCGGCAACAGGCTTACCGGCATCATCGAGCGCCACAAAGGTGTAATAGGCTTCGTTACTTTTGATTTTAGTACCTGAGGGTATGTTTTGCGCCCATACATCCAACCGTACTTCCATCGACTTGTTGAAGGCCCGGGTAACCTTTGCTTCGATAGTTACGGCATCGCCCAGTTTAATGGACTGCTGGAAAGAAACATTATCTACTGATGCGGTTACCACCAAACGGTTGCTATGCTTTTGTGCAGACATGGCTGCGGCAATATCCATCCAGTACAACAAGCGCCCTCCCATCAAATTATGCATCATGTTGGTATCGTTGGGTAATACCAACTCGTTCATAATCACTAAAGACTCCTGGGGCTTTTTGGCTTGCATAGCAACAAAGATAAGATTTTAAGCGGTTGTTGCGGGACTTAGCAGGTGTTTCTAAAATACAGATAATTGATATTAGCGCCTGCCGGTGTTGATAAGCTGATACCCCACCAGTTCTTCCCACCGTGCGCCTGGTACCCGATAGTAAACCAATAGCTGGTAATCGTTCTCGGTTTCAAAAAAACTGCCTTCCAGGGGCTTGCTGTCGGCCTTTTGTGTGACAGCGTTAACCCACACATACTGATAATCATAAACGCCCTGTTTTAGCGGTGTGGCCAATGTATAGCGGTTACGTGCTGTATCATATACCAGCTTGCTATTTTGATTTAAATTGTAATTGTTAAACTTGCCGGTGACGTAAATATCGCCTTTGGGCATACTGACAGGAGCCGTAAAATTAAAGTACACGTAGGCATAATCTGCATCAGTAGCCGGGTCGCGGCCGTCTTGATTGAGGATGTAAAAACTGCCGTTATTATCATACTCAAACAAATAAGCATCGTCATTACGGCTCACATCTCCTAACAGCAATACGGTGTTGGCGGTATCTTTAAATATCCGGGCAATACGCTCCGAATTTAACTTTAGGGTTCGGGTATCAAAGTGCCTAAACTCATTACCGCCGGCAAAATCATTAATACTTACGTCATTATAAATTAGTTGATAACCGCGGATATAGGTTGGCCGGGTGTTTAGCTGAGCCGTTTGCTGCCGGCTGTTCTGCATAGCCACTACCTTGATATCGTTGTACGGGTTCTGGACGTTTAAGCCCGCATACGTGACCTGGAAATTAAGTTTCTGATTTTGAGCACGCAGTGCCACATTAGCCGAGGGCACTACTTCTGCCCCGATGCTTACAGCACTGGCAGCAACATAAATACGGCGGGTGATGATAAGCCTGGCAGGGTCGTTATCTTCATAAACTTTCAACAGATAATTCCCAGGCAGCTTAGGGCTGATATTGGCATTTGGGAACCTCACCTGGTAATGAATATACTTTTGAACCGTACCGCTGGAATAAGTATAATCCATGATGCGGTCTTCGGTAAAGCTTTGCAGGTATTCAGCAGGCGATAAGCGGGAGGTATTCCACTGCGCATCGCAATGCTCTATGGTGTAGTAGTAATTGCGGCTACGGCCTTCTAAATCATCAAAAGCCAGCACCAATTGCTCGTCGGTGCGAAAGTGGATTAATGGAAACGAGCCTTGTTTGGCAGCGTTATAACACTCTACACTTTTGATGCTGCCGCGGTAAACCTGGTCGGTGTAAGAAACAGCGCTTTGCGGGTATGCGTAAAACACCAGCATCATTAACAACCCAACCAATCCCAGTAATTTCATCATCAAAAAAATAAAGCCATACTGAGGCAGCATGGCTTATCTATGTGTTTAACTTAAGCTTCCAGTTCCATAATCTGCTCAGCCAGGGTTTCCCATTGCTGTTGCAGTTGCTTTACCTGAGTTTGCTTTTGCTGGTAAGTACTGTTGGTTTCTTTAAGCTTAGCTGCGTTGTTGTAAATATCCTGGTCGGCCAAGCGGTTTTCCAGCTGTTTCACCTCATTTTCCAAATCGGCAATTTGCTGTTCCATCCGACTTAAATCGTTGTTCAGTTTTTTCAGCTGTTTAGATTTATCTTCAGTGGGTTGCTGCTTAACAGGCTCTTTCTTTTCTTCCTTTTTAGGCTGAGGTGCGGGGGCAGCTGCTTTTTGCTGCAGTTTACGTTTAGATTGCCACTCCTCGTATTCCTGGTAAGTGCCCGGATATTCTTTAATCTGATAATCTTCAATAAACCAGATTTTGTTGGCAATATTATCCAGGAAATACCTATCGTGCGATACGGCAATAAAGGTACCCTCATACTGCTGCAAAGCTTGTATCAGGATGTTTACCGATTGCATGTCCAGGTGGTTGGTAGGCTCATCGAGTATCAAGAAGTTGGCATCAGCAGTTAAAGCCTTAGCCAATGCCACGCGTGATTTTTCTCCACCCGACAACACTTTAATTTTTTTAAACACGTCATCGCCCGTAAACAAAAACGAACCTAATATAGAGCGTAGTTCTGTCTCGGTATGTCTTGGTGCGAAGGATTGCAACTCCTGCAATATCTCACTTTCCAAGTGCAATGACTCTAATTGATGCTGGGCGAAAAACGTTTGAGTAACGTTGTAGCCCGTTTCGCTTTTGCCGGTAAAATTTTTATCAGCATCGGCTATAATACGCAACAGGGTTGATTTACCCCGACCGTTAGCACCAATCAACGCTATTTTATCTCCTTTTTCGATAATGGCGTTGGCATTTTTTAATATTTCGAGGTTAGGATAACTTTTGCTGATGTTTTCAATCGTGGTCACGTTACGACCGGATTGCTTACCAAATTTGAAAGTGAAGTTAACCGATGGGTTATCATCATCCACATCATCAATACGCTCCATTTTGTCGAGCATCTTGATACGCGATTGCGCCATTTTTGCCTTTGAGGCCTTGGCACGGAAACGTTCAATCAAACGCTCTTCCTGCTTTATTTTAGATTGCTGGTTTTTAAATTCACCCCGCTGTATCTCTTCCCGCAAGGCTTTCTCTTCCAGGTAGAATGAATAATTGCCGGCGTAAACGGTAAGCTTGCCTTTACGCGACTCAACCGTGCGATTGATGACCTTATCTAAAAACCACCTGTCGTGCGATACAATTACCACGGCGCCTTCAAAATCCCTTAAATAATCTTCCAGCCACTGTATAGAGGGTAAGTCTAGGTGGTTGGTAGGCTCATCTAGCAACAGTATATCGGGCGACTGCAACAGTATTTTGGCCAGCATTACACGCATACGCCAACCACCCGAAAAAGTACTTAGCTTACGCTCCTGGTCGGTATCGGCAAAACCCAAACCCGCCAAAATTTCGTGCGCTTTGTATTCAATGTTATAGCCGTCCAGCGCTTCAAACTCGTGTTGCTTGTCGCTCAGCTTATTCAACAATTCCTCGCTGTAATCGGTCTCCAGCTTTTTAAGCAGACTTTCAATTTCAGTATGTAGTTGATTCTGGCGCTCAAAAGCCTCCATAGCCACATGCAAAATTGATTTATCAGACGAGTATGAAAGCAAATCCTGATTCAGGTAACCAATGGTCAAGTCTTTAGCTTTTGATATGGTACCCGATGTTGGTTTATAGTCGCCTACAATGATTTTAAGCAGCGTGGTTTTTCCGGTTCCGTTGGCACCAATCAGGCCAATTTTTTCTCCGGGTTTAATATGCCAGTTAGCATCATCATAAAGGGCACGCGCACCAATCTCGAACGTCAGGTTATTTATTGCAATCATTTACTCACAAAGATACCTTTTTAGCACGAAACGCTAAAACGCGAAGGATAAGGCGATTGTAAAATTGAACAGATAGAAACAACTGTTTCACCATCTAAAACTTTACAAACTTTGATTAAACAAATTATTATTTGTGACCGAAGATGGCTGCTACTTTTTCTTTGTAGTAATTACCAATCGGTACCTCAAACGTCCCGATAAAGATTCTGTTACCCTCAATGTAGTTAACCTTATCACGGTTGATGATGAATGAGCGATGCACTCTAAAAAACTGTTGCTTAGGCAGTAATTCTTCCAGCGCGGTAAAGCTAATACTGGGTTTGATGGTTTGCTGAACCAGTGTAATCTTAGAATAGTTACCGTTGGCTTCCGCAAAAAGAATATCATCCGTTTGAAGCTGATAAAGTTTATTTTCAGCTTTGATAAGAATATGATTTTGTTTAGCCTGCACTGCACTTTGTGATATATTCAAATGCTGGCTGGCCTTGTCTACAGCTTTAATAAAGCGGTCTAATGAAAAGGGTTTAACCAGGTAATCGCAAGCGGCCAGTTCAAAAGCAGTCACGGCATGTTCTGCATACGCCGTGGTAAAAATCACCTGCGGTAGGTAAGTTAATGTTTTCAGTAAACTGATGCCGTCCAGCACCGGCATGTCAATATCCAGCAAAAGCAGGTCGACCTTTCTTTGCATCAGCACCTCCCTGGCTGAAAGTGCATTGCCGCAAACCGCAATTACTTCCAGGTTAGGCAAGTAGCCGCAATAAGTCATCAAAAGCTCCCGCGCAACGGGTTCGTCATCTACAATGATACAGGTCAGTTTATTCAAAACGGTTGCTTAAAGTTAGTTCCACTTCAAAATTATTATCCTTTTCGCCATAGCTTAATGTGTAAGCATCGGGATACAACAAATTTAATCGCTGAATAGTAGCCGGTAAGCCAAATCCGGACTTAGCATCACTATACTGCTGTTGTTCGGTATTTTCCGCCTTAGAGTTAGTGATTCTAAAATAAATATTCTGCGCGTTAGTCCGAAGGTCAATGTCTATTTTGATAGTGGCAGATAAACTTTGCCTGGCGTGTTTAAACGCATTTTCTACAAACGTCATCAGCAGTAAAGGCGCTATTTTGATTTGGCTGTTGGAGTTTGAAATGTCCGTTTTTAATTCCAAACGGTCATGCATACGTACGCGTTGTAATGCGATATAATTATCCAAGTGTGCAATTTCCTCGTCCAATAAAACCAACGGCAAATCACGGCTATACACATTATAGCGCAGTAGTCCTGATAGCTGTAGTAAAAGGTCAGGCACCTGCTGCGGCGCATTAATGGACAGTCCGTACAGCGTATGCAGTACGTTAAATAGAAAGTGAGGACTGAGTTTTTCAGTAAGGTGCCTGATTTCAGCGTCCTTTTGATATCGCAGGGCTTGCGCCTCTGCCTGTTGCTGCCTGAACAATATCCGGACTAACGATGCTATACCTCCTGCCAATGCAGCAATGGCCACCAGCAATGCCGTTATTAAAATTAGGGCTAAGATATCTGCTCCGTCTGGAATATTCAACAGATATCCCATACCAAATGCACCTATTGCCGATAATAAACTTACTGCTTTTGTGCCGAACAATAGTAGTAGCCCCCATTGGCTTTTAACCAGAAACCTTTGTACAAGCCAGCGCCCTGTATAGATGGCACTGATCAACACAATATAAACTAATACTGCACGGGGTGCAACCATCCAAAAATGCCCGCTTTGTAAGGCAATTGCTGCATCTAACAGCAATAACCCAATCACGAGTCCGACGTGCAGTCGAACACTTTTAGCCGTAATCCACCCGGAAATAACTTTGATACTGTCCACCATCCGAATATCTGAAATAATATTGCTACGCCATCATCGCGTATGCAAACGATGGCAATCTCCATTCGGAATGGCCAAAAAGGGTGACGAATGAATTGACATCAGGATTTGATTAGTCTGTACTTCAAAAACCAGCGTATATCCCAAAACTTATTATTCGCTTATGATTCTTGCCAATTTTAAGCATGAATCGTTACCAAAAGCTCTGGTTACTTACGCTAACTCTATTACTGGATGGCTTTACTTGCCGTGCGCAAAAAACCAAAAGAATTGTCAATCTGCAGCAGCTAACAGACTCCATCCGTTCGTTGGTTAAACAACGCCGTATTCCGGGTTTAATGGTGGGCATTACAAGGAAAGACTCCGTGTTGTACTCCGCAAGTTTTGGCTATGCAGATGTTGCAAAAAAAGTGACTGTTAACCCCAATACACTGTTTCGCATGGGGTCTGTAACTAAATCATTAATAGCTGTTGCCATGCTTAAACTTGCCGAACAAGGGAAATTAAGTTTGACTGACCATCTTAAAAGGCTTGCTCCTGAAGTGCCTTTCAACAACCCTTGGGAAGCCACCAATCCCATTCGGGTGCAGGACTTACTGGAACAGACTACCGGTTTTGACGATTTTAAATTGGGAAATATGTATAGTTTAGAAAAGCGCAAATTCACCACCAGGGCAATGATGCTGCGGCAAGCAGAGTCGATGGTTTCGAGATGGCGACCGGGAGAGCGTTATACTTACTGTAATGTAAACTACGTAATTTTAGGCTATTTGATTACCAAACTTACCGGCCAGGAGTATGATGATTATTTAACGCAGCATGTTTTGCTGCCGCTTGGCATGGCGCATTCAAACTTCAACCTTTACTCTAAAACCCAATACGATGCCAGGGAATACCGCTTGTTATCATCCGGGGAGACAGAAGCTGTTCCGTCGGTTACATTTTTAGCCGGCCCGGCCGGCTCATTGTGGTCTAACACTGAAGATATGTTGAAACTTGTCCGGTTTTACTTAAACGCAGGCTACCCTATCCTATCAGCAGCGAGTATAACACGCTTGGAAACACCTAAGGTTGCTTTGGCTGCCAAAGCAGGGTTAAAAAGTGGCTACGCATTGGGCAACGAAGATTATGGAACTTCTAGAGGTCACGATGGCATGCTGGGCACTTTTAATGCTTCTTACCGTTACAATCGTTCTTTAGGTATAGGCTTCGTCATCGCTTGCAATGCGGGCGGCATGGGCAATATTGAAAATTTATTGACCAACTACCTCATCAACAGTAAAACTACGCGTACCGTGCCAATAAAAACTACACCCATCAAGGCCAGCGAAATCGATGCTTACATTGGTTGCTATCAGGCCGCTGGTGCCCGATTTGAGTTATTGTCGTTTACAGACCAAATGATGCTGGTGAATATTGAAAAGAAAGAAGGACAGCTGTACTTCAGTATATTTGGAAAAAAGCATCTGCTGCTTCAAACAGCACCCGGCATTTTTATGCAACCCGGCGCAAGTGAGCCCACCATTGCCTTTACTAAAAATGAGGATGGCCGTACCGTACTGATTATTAACAAGCATTATTGTGAAAAGGTACCGGCAATCATAGTTTACGCTAAGATATCCGTCATCATAATTGCTATTATGTTCACATTGCTCTCAGTTTTTGCTGGACTGTTTGTAATCATTCAATGGCTATTAAGTAAAACCAGTAAAGAAAAACTATGGTTATTTACGCTCCTGATGGTGAGTGCCGTATGTTTGGTATGGGGCGGCTGGTGTGTTTTGGAGGTGAAACAATACAACTATCTTTTGTATCAGCTTAGCACGGTAACACTACGCTCAATAACCATCGCTGTAAGTTTTACATTAAGCCCTATTTTGACAGTTATTGCTTTTCTCCTGTTGATAAAGTACAGGAACGCAATTTCACGATATACCTGGTTTTACCTGATTGCGACGGCATCCAGCCTGGTAATATTAAACACACTGCTCATTCAACATGGATGGTTTGGTTTATGCACCTGGATTGCATAAACAATTATTTAAAACGCTGAAAAGCAAATACCACGAAGGGGTTTCTCAACGTTAAATCTATTACTTTTTACCAAATCAATCCTATCAACCCGCTTTCATGATATTTTCGACAGATGAGCAAACCATTAATGATTTAGCCATTAACGGGTCGGCATCAAAGCCATCAATAGCCGGCTTATTTAAGCCGGTAACCATTGGCGGGCAGGCCTTGCTGATGCAGCTATTTAACCACCCGTTAGCTGATGTTGACTTATTGCGAAACAGGCTTTCAACCATTGCTTATCTGCACCATTATTATATTAAATTCAACCTAAACAAAGAAGAAATTGACTTTATTGAGCATTACTTAAACCAAGGGAAAGGTCCGGTTAAAGCATCGGCCATCAGGGCAGCTAAAAACGCCTTTACAAATTATATATCGCCGTCAAATCACTACTATGTCATCTCCAGGGGCGTGGACTTGCTCATTAAACTGATTAACGATTTAGATACTGTTTGCAATAGCTTTACCGACGCACCAAAGCCAACTTTATTTAATAACATCAAAAAGTTGATTGATTCGTTGAAAGAGTTGGACAAAAACTTAGATTTCCACACTCTAAAACTTCAAGGTGATATAAGCGGCTTAGCACTCGAAAAATACGATAGTCTGTTCCGGTACAAAGCACACCAGCAAATCAAAAATTTATTAAATGCGATTTATGAGTTAGATGTGCTGACGGCAGCGGCCCAAACGGCAGACCGGTTGAATTTCGCCTATCCACAGTTTACCGACGTTCAGGGCCCGTTGCTGGAACTTGAAGGACTGTTTCATCCTTTGGTAACCAACCCGGTGCCCAACAACATCACTTTTAGCCAAAGCAATCATCTTTGCTTTATCACCGGAGCAAACATGGCTGGTAAGTCCACTTTGCTTAAGTCGGTAGGTATTGCCGTATTGCTGGCTCACGTTGGCTTCCCGGTACCAGCATCGGCCATGAAATTATCTTTGTTTAATGGATTGTTTACGACCATTAACCTGTCGGACAACATTAATGCCGGGCATAGCCATTTTTATGCTGAGGTTTTAAGGATAAAGGAAATGGCCATCAACATCAGCGAACTCGGTAATATAGTAGTCATCTTCGACGAGTTATTTAGAGGCACTAATGTTAAGGATGCTCATGATGCATCGCTGGCTATCATCAAAGCCCTTGCCCAGGTAAAAGGCTGCCTGTTCATTATTTCGACCCATATTGCAGAAGTGGCCGAACAATTACAGACTACAAGAAATATATTTTTTAGATGTTTAACAACGAGCCTTAAGGACAACGAGCCCGTTTATGATTACAAACTACGCACCGGTATAACCACCGAACGATTAGGCATGAAAATCATAAACGATGAAAACATTTTAGGCTTATTACAGAATGCTTCTACCCAGGCAAATAATTATCTGCCGCCAGCATAAATCACCAACGACTTATCAGTTTTACTTCACCATTTTCAGCCAAGCCTCGGCCATCAGGTTGGCGCCGGCTAAGGTCGGGTGAACGCCATCGGCAGTCCAGTAGCTTCCCGGAACTGTTTTTTGTGCTTCGTCGAACACGCTTTGGTACGGCACCCAAACGGCGTCGTAACTGTCAGCAATTTCGCGGGCGGCCTGGCGGTATTCGTTAAACTTGGGAAACCATTGGTCGGTAACCGATTTGATACCGTTAACTGCAAAAGGTTCGCCGATGATGAGCTTTACATCTGGCAATGCCTGTTTGGTACGGTCGAGCAGTTTGCGGTAATCAGTACGGTAGGTTTCGATGGTTCCGGTGTAGCCGTTACTCAGGGTGTGCCAAAAATCGTTTACCCCAATCATAATACTCAGTATATTGGGTTTAAGTTGTAGGCAATCGGCATCCCAGCGCTCGGCTAACTGATAAACTTTATTACCGCTGATACCGCGGTTATAGATTTTAAGATTTTTGGTGGCGTGATGCATCAGCAAATTACCCGAAGCTAAAAAGGCATAACCATTGCCCAACATGGGAACGCTGTTAGGCGTGGTGTTGGTTTTATTCCGACCGGCATCAGTAATGCTATCACCCTGAAACAGTATGGTATCGTTATCATTTAAGGTCAGTTTTTTAGCGCTGCTGTCGATAACTGCAGCAGACACAATACCGGGTACGGCGATAGCGGCCAGAGTTGCCGTGGCGGCACTGTTAATAAAACTACGACGATTAAACTGATTACTCATACGGGTCAATTGGAGTAACTAAAGTAGATTGTTTTCATCATATCTGCAAACTAAGAATACAAAGCCCTAAATTTGTGACATGTATTCGTTGCTCAAGCCGCTGTTATTTAAGTTCGACCCCGAGAAGGTACATTATTTTGTTACCCGCAACCTTAAACGTTTTAATAAAGTTCCCGGCGGCTCGGCCCTAAGCCGCAGCACATGGCTGGTGAATGATAAACGACTGGAACGCACGGTTTTCGGGCTAAAATTTAAGAACCCGGTAGGTTTGGCGGCCGGTTTTGATAAAAACGGCGACACCATTGCCGAAATGGCTAACCTGGGCTTCGGGTTTATTGAAGTAGGTACGGTAACTCCCCTGCCGCAACCGGGCAACCCAAAACCACGAATGTTCAGGCTACCCGCCGACCGAGCGTTGATTAACCGGATGGGCTTTAATAATCTGGGTGTTGATGTACTGGCCTCGCGTATTGCCGCCTACCGCAAAACTGCAGAAGCTGCTAAAAATCCAGTGATTATTGGCGGCAACATTGGCAAGAATAAAAATACACCTAACGAAGATGCCGTAAGCGACTACATTAAATGTTTTGACCGGCTGTTTGATGTGGTAGATTACTTTGTGGTTAACGTAAGCTCTCCTAATACGCCCGGACTGCGGGCTTTGCAAGAGAAAGAGCCGCTGATGCATATTTTGAATACATTGCAACAACGTAACCGCAAAAACGACATTAGTCACCCGATACTACTGAAAATAGCGCCCGATTTGACCAATGAACAATTGGATGACATTATAGAAATTGTACAGCAAACCGGCATTACCGGGGTAATTGCCACTAACACAACTATCAGCCGGGAAGGCTTAACCTCGGCACCTTCGGTAGTGAACGAAGCAGGTGGCTTAAGCGGTAAACCCCTGACAAGCCGTTCTACCGAAGTTATCAAATACCTTGCAGATAAATCAAACAAATCGTTCCCGATTATTGGCGTAGGCGGCATACACTCACCTCAAGATGCAGTGGAAAAATTGAACGCAGGCGCATCGTTGATACAGCTTTATACGGGTTTTATATACGAAGGACCAG